>DALTWN010000049.1 GCA_029987045.1 Methanocorpusculum sp. | reverse complement strand
TCCATTTACATATCCATTTACATATCCATTTACCCCTTACTTTACGCTTAAGGATCACTAAGAAAAACGGACGAAAAAGAGAGAAGAATTATTTCCGGCTCAGCAGAACTGCTCCACCAAGACCGAGAAGTGCTATGATGCCGAACCCCGGAGATGCCGGAACCGGTGTCTCTGTCGGAACCGGAGACGGTTCGAAGGTCCGGACCGGGGTTGGCTCGGTCGTCGGCATTGCCTGCCGTTCCAGGACCGTTAGCGATGAGTATACCGGCGAAAGCTGGCCGACGGTAATCTTTACATCGTATTCTCCGGGGTTCAGTCCGGTAGTATCGATATTCACCGTCCAGAGTCCGCTTGCACCGATGCGGGTTGAACCTATACGGTATTGTTCGGTATTCATGGTCTCCTGTTTCGCAGCCGGAGCGAATCCTGCACCGATCAGTTCGACGGTAACCATGTCGTTGACATGACCGGTCGTTGAACCGGAAACCGAATAAATTCCTCCTTCGTAGATCGAGGTGGGTGCTGTGATATCGGATGCTGCAGAGATTACCGTAAGCTCTGTCGTCGCCAGCATATCATCGATGTTCTGGTCTCTGATGGCTTTTTCAAGTGCATAGACCGCATTCGAACCCTGACGGTCATTGACATTGAACAGAACCGTTGCAGACGGATCCGTGTACGGACCCTGGTTGTTCAGCTTGATCACGTATCCGTTACTGGTCATGACCGGACCGACGTTGAACACCTTGTCATACATCGGATGCTGGATGACCAGATAATACTGGCCGGGATCCATTGCCTTGGTTTCCTCTTTCGAGAATGATACTTCATACCTGCCATCCGTTACCGAAGATGTTCCGGTCTTGAAATAGTTCGGACCGAACAGATACCACTGAACCGACCCGGGACTGCCGGTCGCTTCTCCGGTCATCGTGTACTTTTCTCCCTGAACGATTGTCGAGCTCCCCGCTGCTGCAGATGCGCCGATACATACGCATGCAAGCAGAGTGAAAACAAGCAGGATACAGAATATGTTCTTTATGTGCATGGTCTCTCCTCGTGGTAATACAATAGTGTTTTTTCTCGAACGCTATATGTTTTCTCGTCAAAAAAGAACAACCTTAATCCGGTTTTTCAACGAAATACTATTCAATGAAAATCGCCGTAACCCGTCTGCCCGGAAAAGAAAAGGATGATGAAACCCTGTTCGCATCCTATGGCCATACTGTAAAAATCGTATCCCCTCTTTCGGCCGAACTGAATTCAAGCATGGTCCAGCGGTTCGTCATCGCCGCGAATGCCGGCGAGTTCGATGCGGTATTTTTCACCAGTGCCTATGCCGCGATGCATATCGCACCGCTCCTTGACAGATCCATGTCACGGAAATACCGCGTCATCGGCATCGGACCGAAGACGACCGAAATCCTGCGGTCATACGGTATCCTCGCAGAACTGCTTACGTCCTACTATTCCCGTGATTTCGTGCAGTACATGGGCGACTGGATCGAGGGAAAACGGATCGGCATTCCGCGGGCGGCTGTGCCGAATCCGGGACTGATTCATGCAATCGAGGATGCAGGCGCGCTCGCCTACGAATACCATGTATATTCTCTGAAACCGTCCGGCAATGTGCTCGATACCGACGACTGTGACGCCATCATCTTCACCAGCGCGAAATCGTTCAGGGATGCGGTATTGCCGGATCTTTCCGGAAAACTGATCATGGCGATCGGCGATATCACGGCTGAGGCCATGCGCAAGGATGGATGTATGCCGGAAATCATCGGCGACGGCAGTCTGCAGGGAACCCTGGAAATCCTCGCTAAAAAATAACCCCTATTTTTCGAACAGTTCTTTCAGGAATTCAACAACGGTTATCGGCATCAGATGCGTGTACGAAGCAAGGACGTTCCGATACCGGACACCGTCACGACCGTCGGCAATACCGTATCCGCGCCGCAGCGAATAACTGAATGCATATTCCTGTGCCAATGAGACACTGCTGTAATGGAACTCATGCCCTTTCAGCGGGAACGTCCTGCCATGCAAGGTTGCAGTACCTTCCACGTATCCCAGCCGTTTCCGAACAGGGATCTCTGCCGTCCCTTTGAACACACCGCACATCCGATAGGTTGCATCAGTTTCGGCACCATGCCAGCCTTCCCTGACGCGGATGGAATCCATGAGATACAGCAGTCCGCCGCATTCCGCATAGATCGGTACACCGGCATCCGCCACATTCCTGATCTGTTCCAGCATCCGTGTATTCGCTGATAGGTTCCGGGCGAACAGTTCGGGATATCCGCCGCCAAAGATATATCCGCAAGCAGCGGGCAGTTCGTCACGCAACGGACTGAAGGTGATTACCCGGTATCCGCAGGAACGAAGGACCGGCACCAGTTCGCCGTAATAGAAACAGAATGCTTCATCCGAAGCAATCGCGATCGTTTTTCCGCATTCGGGAGACGGCTGCAGCCGGCCGGCATCCGGCAGTACCGCACGATCGTCACAGACCGACAGAAGCGTTTCGATATCGATATGGGAGATCACAAACTCCGTAATTTCAGAGAGTTTCCGGGAAAACTCATCTGCAGTTGCCGCTTCTCTGAACGGAACAAGACCAAGGTACCGGGACGACAGTTCCATGATATCACTGCGGGGAATCGCTCCAAGAACCGGGATATGACAATAGTGTTCTATTGCTTCCCGTGCTTTCGCCTCGTGGCTGCCGTGCCCGATATTGTTGAGAATGACGCCGGCAATCCGGACATCCGGATCGAAATGCTGGAATCCGAGAACCAGTGCGGCGGCACTGCGGGTGATACTGCGTGCATCAACAACGAGAATCACCGGCAGGTTCAGCCGTTTGGCAATGGATGCCGTACTTCCGCAATCGGATACCGCATCGATTCCTTCAAACAGCCCGCGTACTCCTTCGACGATGGCATAGTCCGCATCCGAACATCCGTACGAAAAAAGATCGTTGATATCTTCCGGCGACTGGACGAATGAATCCAGATTGTAGCATGGTCTTCCGGTCACTCCCGCATGATACGAGGTATCGATATAATCGGTCGCACACTTGAATGTCTGTACCTTCGACGTCCGTGAAAAATAGGCGGCGAGCGCAAGCGTGATACTGGTCTTTCCTGCCCCCGACCTGTTTGCCGCAAGCAGAAACGCTTTCATCTGATGCTCCTGAGAACCGCACCGAACTCACTTTCCACGATCGAATGGACCCCGATCGTTTTCGGATGAAGGTCGAGTTCGACGATCACATGGGTATGTCCCTGACGCTTAAGCGGTTCTGCCTGCCGCGGTCCGTTCGTGGATGAAATGACAATCCGTCCCTGAATGCTTTCAGGCGATACGGCATGCGGCACACCCGCAAGAACGATGAACTCCGGCTTTTCCCGTCCGATCAGTTCATCGAGTCTTTTTCCGTTCTCTCCGTATTCATCGAGAGCACCGATACATGCCGGACGAATCCCGCGGTCTTCCAGTTCACGCAGGATCGCCTCCGCATCTCCTCTGACTTTCGGCAATCCCCGCTGTTCCAGATTCGCCACATAGGTGATGTCGGCATCCGGACAGGTTTCATGGACCGCACAGAGATAATCCGCGAACATGTACGCGGTCTCCTTCTTCGCGTTCATGATGACGAGCCCTTTCGCTCCGGACCGTGCAAGATCCAGCAGTTTTTCCGCGACCTGATGTTTCAGATCTCCGCGGGACGGTGCAAGGTACGGCTGCGATGCCGCACCGCGAGCATGTTCGATTTCATTCGCCGCCGCAAGAATCCGTTTCTGCCGCTCGAACTCTTCTGCGGAAATCCATCCTGCCGTGCAGGCGGGTTCGAGAGCCGCAAGTACTCCCTCGATATTCTCACGGAATCCTGCATGGATCGATACCCCGATGGCAGGTGTGGTTATTCCCGAATCCTGGATACCGGCTTCCAGGTCTTCACCGATGATCATCGAGACACAGGTACCCACCACGGCGATCCGGTTCGGATGGAACGTCTTTTCCGCAAACTGCAGCACCTCTTCCAGCCGGCGCTGTCCGCCGAACACGAACTCTTCATCGCCGAGCGAGGTCGTAAGCACATGAATCCCGTCTTCTTCCAGCAACCGTGCATGCTTGAAGGAACATCCCGACGGACCGTGCAAAACGGCGACATCGACATTCAGATCACGTAACGTATAGAGCGCGGCGACGATCGAACTCGGGCGCGGATGATAATACTGCATAGATTCCTTACCTCCATGTCTTTACGCACAGCAGAACCGCTGCACCGGTCTTCTGTGCACGGGAAACTGCCCGTTTTTCCAGCTCTTCGAGCGATTCACCGGCCGCACGGATGACCTCCAGCGGGTCCAGTTCGTTCACGAGAGATGCAATCTTTTCTTCCTGCAATCCTTCGCAGACCGCATGATCGCCTTCTCCGGTGACCAGTATGATCTCTTTTCCGGTCCGGTTCTTCAGATACGCGAATGCTTCGGCGATGTTGTCGGGATCCGTACCCGAATTCGCATTATCGAGGACCGGTACGCCACCTGTTTCGCGATAACACATCCTGCCGGGAACCCCCGGAAAATCCGCAAGAGAAGAGATGTCAAGATCAAGAAGGACGCCTGCTGCCGCCGCTGTCATGAGAGCGTTCCGGTATACCGGAAGATCCGCCAGTTCCGAAACGAACGATCCGTTCTTCGCCGTAGAGAACCGGTTTCCCTCCACCCTGACAAGCTCTTCCGGCGCATGCATGCCTGGCTGTACACAGCTTGAAGGACACAGCACAGTCCTGCATGCGGATATGGACGAAAGTTTTGCCGCCAGCGCCGATTTCTTTCCTGCGGCGATCGGATAATCGCGGTCCGCGGTCAGGATGGCAAGTTCACCTACGCCGCAGATACCGAGCGATTCTTCCGCCACGATCCAGTCGGCGTTTTCCTTCTCTGCCGCCGCTGCCGCGAACAGCAGCGATGCCGGCGTGATGCTTTTCCTGAAGAGGAGCCTTTTTTCCGGATACACCCAGGTCCCGGTACTCGTATGCAGAATGGTCTTTCCCGGCAGAATCGAACAGACCGCATAGGCAACCGATGTTTTCCCCCGTGCTCCGGTTATCTCGATGATGCGTGCCCTGCACGACGGAAATATCTGCCGGACCATCTGATGATGAGTGATCTTCTGAACCGGCAATCCAAGAAGAGGATAGGCAGGATCCAGATGCACCGGTGCGGCGATGAGATCGTATCCGCGCTGTTTCGCCTCGGAAACCGGCATTGCCGACCCGCGATAGACATCGACCGCATCCACATCATCACCGTGACGAAGCAGTGCCTCGGCAAGCACCGCACCGCCATGGATCGTATCAAGAACAAGAACTTTCATTGATTCTGCTTCGAAACGAGCTGATATGCCGCATCCGCATTCTTGAGCATAAGATCGGCAAGCAGGGCATCGATTCCGATCGGATCCGCATAGGCGAAGGGGATCGTCTTTCCATTATCCAGTACGACCTCTCCGGTCTTTGCACCGTTCTCAAGACCGAGCAGACGCGGAATGTCCCGCATGATATGGATTCCTTTCGCGAGGAACAGCGGAACGACAAGCAGGATATCGATATCTTCCGTCTTCATCTGGTCAAGACCCGCGGTGACATTCGGATCGCTGTATTCCAGAAAACAGGACCTGATAACCGTGTCGGGACGCTTCTCATGCATCATCTCTGCCGTCACGGTGATCAGCTGCTTATTGTATTCCAGCCTGCTGCCGTGACCGACCAGCAGAATCCCTATTTTTTCCATGTTTCATATGTATGACCTGATGAAATATAAATTAGTATTATTTATTGTGCATATTAGTAACACTATTTTCTATATGTTACGTATATTTGTATGAAACATCCTATATAGTATGAAAAACAGATAGAAAAGTAACACCATGATTTCCCAGAATCTGAAAGCGGATTTTCTCTCCGGCGACAAGCACCGGCGGGCGGATGCGGCACGCGGTCTTGCGCAGGCGGGGCCGGAAGGCATCGCGTTCGTTCGTCCGTATCTTGCATCACCGGAATGGGTATACCGCTACCGTGCCTGCGAAGTGTTCGGTCTTGCGGGAAATGCGGAGTATGCATCCGAACTGATACCCATGCTTTCCGACAGAAAAGACCATGTCCGGTACATGGCGGTGAAATCACTGGGAATGCTGGGTGTCGCCGAGACATACCGAAGTGAAATCGTTCCGCTTCTTCATGACCTGAATCAGGTCGTTGCCGCCATGAGCGATGCCGTTCTCTCTACCGGAATGCCGCTGAGTCCGAACACCGTGTTCACCGCCGGGCTGAATGCCTATGCGGCTCACGATCTGACCCGTGCGGAATCCCTGATTTCACGGGCTGTCGGCATGCAGCCGGAAAATCCGAATTATCTATCCTATCTCGGAATGATCAGACGCGACCAGGGAAAGCTGGAAGAAGCGGAACGGCTTCTTGCAGCCGCGGTGTTGCGGGCCCCAAAATCTGTTCCCCTGCGCTATACGGAAGCGGAAATCATGTTCATGCGGGACAGAATCGATACGGCAGAACCGATCTTCAGAACCATCTGTGAAGAGACCGGTCCCGATACCGCATACTGGAAATCGCTTGCGCATCTCAATCTCGGTCTTATCGCTCTCAGGACCGACGACATCGAAACCGCCATCAGGGAATTCACGGACGCGGAAGACGGTGCGAAAACACTCAATGACACAGGTCTGCGTGCCAGAACCGCCGCAGAACTCGAAAAGAACGGGTTCTGAAATGGTACACCTTAATGCATCCGAGAACAAATTTATGATGATAATGAACTGCGGGGTATCTGCCAAATGAT
>DALTWN010000048.1 GCA_029987045.1 Methanocorpusculum sp. | reverse complement strand
TCCGGACATGCCGACGGATGAGGACCTCCGGCAATAACGATCGCATCGAGCGATTGCATCTCTTCGATATAATCGGCATAGTTCAGGCTGTTCAGACTGTAACAGACGATGTCTGCCGCGGCGAGTTCGGTTGGAGTCTCTGCAGGTTCCAGCAGAAACCCGTACTTCTCACATGCCGCAAATACGACAGCATACGTGTTTCGGGAAGCGGTGATGTATCGCCAGACGATATTCATGTGTGGATTAATAGGTTACCGTTCCTTCAGTACCATCGACCGTAACCAGGGTTCCGTCTTCAGGGAAACTGCCATTGATACGGTCAACCGCTGGAATACTGGCGATGATAGCACCCACGGCGACAATCGTTTCGCATTCCCGGACAATGAATGCGGCAGGAGCTACACCGTTGCGTTTCAGTGCATAGATGACATAGGACCCTACAGTCGAACCTTTTCCTGCAGGGAATACAAGCACTTTTCCTGCAATCGACTGACCGTGGAGCGGATGCGATTTATCGATGATTACGCCTGTCTTCGGATCGACCATTCCCAGAAACGAGATCGGTGTATTGGTGGAGATGATAGGAGCTGATGCGGTTCCTTTTGCAATACTGCGTCCGGTAAGATTCATGTATAGTAATGCGGGCGGACACCCTTTAATACTTTCACACGCAAATTAACCAGTATGCTTGATGAACACCTGTATTCCTTTTCGGTAAACGGCCGTATTCTCTCCTCGCTTCTCATGATGAAAGGGAAGGAAAAAGAATATGCCTACGGATACCTGACAACCGAAGGAATCGTACCGGCGGACAAGATAGAATCGGTCATGGTCGATGATACCGATATCAGTGTACTGACCACCGATACCCAGCAGGTCCTTCTTCCGAAAAAGACCGTAGTCTCCGGATGCGGAGGTACAGCATCCTACCTGGACGCGGCAAAACTGCCGGTTCTTTCCACGACAGCGGTGTTTCCTGCCAAAGAAGTACTGCACGATATCTTTTCCGCTGATGTTCTGAGAGACGGAGGATTTTCAGCGGCAGTCGTTTCCGGGACAGAGATCTATCGGGGTGATGATACAGGACAGATACAGGCGGCCGACAAGGCAATCGGTGCCGCGCTGATGAAAAAAGCGAACCTGTCATCGGCAGTTCTCGTCATTTCCGGAAAGGTTTCGGCGGATCTGGTACGCAAATGCCTGAACGCAGGAATCCCGGGCATCATGGCAAAGTATCCTGCAACGACGCTTGCCGCATCAATAGCCAAAGAGGGACATCTGACCATCAGACACGCCCCTGAACTTTCCTGACTCAATACGGTATTTCGAAATACTCTAGGATTTTCTTAAATCCATCCTGCATGTGCAGACAGGTATCTCTCAGGTATCCCGGCATATGGTCCCATTCGGCAAGACCGCGATAATAGAACATCTTTTCCCGATCATCGATGATAAAGGGAACAATGCCGAAATGCAGACATTCCTTAAACAGGATAAGTCTCCCAACACGACCATTGCCATCCTGGAACGGATGAATACGCTCGAACCGATAATGGAAATCCAGAAGATCGTCAAAGGACACGGACGTCTTCGCATTCCATTCGTCTAGCAGGTTCCGCACGGCATCCTGTGTATCGGCAGGTGCTACTGTTTCAATTCCCCCCACTTCATTCGGGATCTTTTTGTAACTCCCAACTGCAAACCATGATTTCCTGCTGTCGCTGGTGCCTGATTTGAGAACCCTATGCAATTCACAGATGAAACGTTCGCTCAGTTTGCGGTTCGCATTGGCGATGACCATATCAATACAGCGGAAGTGATTCATGGTTTCGATGATATCATCCGTGTTTTCTGAAGACCCGCCGATCGTATGTGTTTCAAAGATATAGCGCGTCTGCTCGTGTGACAGGCGGCTTCCTTCGATGTGGTTCGAATTATAGGTCAGATCGATCTGAATCCGGTGATATATGCCGCCCGATACCCCGCGTGCCTTTTCTTCACGGAGACGCTGAAGCAGGATATTCTTTTTCTTCGCAGAAGACCCTGGTTTTTCCGTACCTTCCGGAATCTTCCAGCATTTCCCGATGAGGACAGCACCGGGTATTTTACCTTTGGAACAGAGGTTTCGTACCCCGCGTTCGGAAAGATGCCACGTTTCTGCAGCTTCTTTTGATGAAATATAGTCCATATGCGTATGTCTACATAGTATTCTACCGGCACAAAAATAAAGATATTCATTTCTTCAATTTTGTGCCGGTAACGTTCTCTCCCACGAAATCCTACTCGGGAAACATATCGCTGAGGGAAACCAGTTCCACATCATTCCGGGACGCAGCAGTAGCCGTGAGTTTCGCTGTAAACCCGCTGCGGGAGAAGAGATAGAAATACGGTTTCTCTACGGATCCGGTGAATGCGGAAACCTTGCGTTCTAGGCCTGCAAGCACATCGATATCGACCGGAGCGTGCGTATACTTGCATTCTCCTGCAATCATGCATGTTCCGGTCTCCGAAAAACCGACCAGATCTATTTCGTCCGTTTTCGACCACCATTTTCCGGAGGATGTCATGAAGAACGGGAGTTCACCTGCACGATTCCGGGCTCTCAGATACGACAATGCGACATCTTCAAAAATACGGGACGTATATGCATCAAGATGCGGCGCAATGACGTGGGTGTAAATACTGCTGCTTCCGTCAAGTTCCAGCTCCGATACATTCGGATACACGAACCGGTAATAGAACCGGAAATAATTATCCGTTATCCGATAGATTCCACGATGAAGATTTGTACGTTCTTTCAGCGATGAGGTAACCGGAAATTCCCGTGTGATGATTCCTACCGTCATGAGATTTTTCAGATATGCACTCAGTTTCGTTTTATCCACCATGGTCCTCTGATGGATATCCGACAAAGTTGTATTACCAAGCGCGATTGCGGTAATGATAGCATTGTAGACAGCAGGTTCCCGGAACTCTTCATGCATGATGAGTTCTATCTCCGAATAGAGGACCGACGTCTTTGCAAGAATATTCTTCCGAATATTTTCAGCAAGAGGTACCGCAGAATCAAACTGATTCAGATAATGGGGAATACCACCGAGCAGAGCATACGCCGTGAGCTTTTCTTCGAGAGTATATTCGGGGAAAAAGGTACATGCATCAAAAACATTCAGTTCCTCCATTTTAAGAATCCCTGTTGCTCTGCCGTAGAGTGGATTCTTGCTTCCCAGGATTTCATCTTCCATGAAACTCAGGGAACTACCGCAGAGAATAATCATGATATTCCGGTTCCTGAGCGTTTCATCCCAGAGTTTCTGCAGGACCGATGGCAGTTCCGGTGAAGAATGGACGATATACGGAAGTTCATCAAGTACCAGAATCGTTTTCTGATTCCCGGAAAGTGTAGCGAGCGCGGCAAACGCCTGTTCCCAGCTGGTGAATGTGTCGACGAACCGGGCAATATCCGGCAATACGGGAAGTATGCGCCGACTGAATGCGTTCAGCTGTTCTGCAGCGGAAACTTCCGTACCGGTATAGAATATGACCCGTGGTTTCGTTTCCGTAAACCTGCGCAGAGTCTCCGTCTTGCCGATTCTGCGCCTACCATACAGGATAAGGAAGCTTGCGCTTTCATCTGCATAATTTTCCTCCAGCCAGTTCAGTTCAGCGCTACGTCCGATAAATCGTGTCGACATAATATAATCATAATTATTATAATTTAGATTATATATTGTTTATGCCGTCACTGACAGGCAAGATCGACACTATCGAACGTGCCAGACTGGGCATCTCTGGCACTTTCGGCGATTCCGCGTCCTCTCTCCATGAACACCGGAAAACTCCCCAAATCTACACTATATTTATTACCTGTGCCGTCAGGTTTATCACTCAGTGAGTAGGATGTATAGATGATTTAACGGACGAATAGTATGATTACTGAAGAAGATGTTAAACATATCGCCGGTCTTGCGGACATTACTGTTCCGGAAAGCGAGCTTCCGGCATTCACCAAATCGTTCAACGATATCCTTGCATACTTCGATATTCTGGACACCCTGGAAATCGAAGGATCCCTGGAACGCCGTCTGGTGAACGTGTTCCGCGAAGATGAACCGAGAGAATCCCTGTCACAGGAAGATGCACTGAAGAACAGTCATGACCCTGAAGACGGATACATCCGTGCACCGAAGGTGGTCTGATCATGGCTGACCAGTACCATGCATTCCTTGCGACGACGGAGATTCCACAGACCAAAGGAACCGAATCAGGAATCCTGTCCGGCATCCGTGTCGCCGTAAAGGACAATATATCCACCAAAGACATCGAGACCACCTGTGCTTCGAAGATCCTGAAACAATATGTTCCGCCCTATGATGCAACGGCTGTCGTAAAACTCAAGGAGGCAGGCGCCATCATCGCAGGAAAAACCAATATGGATGAATTCGGTATGGGTTCGACCACCGAGAACTCGGCATTCGGCCCTGCCCTGAACCCGAAGGACACCTCAAGAGCAACCGGCGGTTCCTCAGGAGGATCCGCAGCAGCAGTAGCCGCAGGTCTTGTTCCGATGGCACTCGGTTCCGATACCGGAGGATCCATCCGCTGTCCGGCATCCTGGTGCGGTATCGTCGGTCTGAAACCGTCCTACGGCAGAGTCAGCAGATTCGGTCTGATTGCCTATGCCAACTCCTTCGAACAGATCGGCCCTATGGCAACCAATGTAACCGATTGTGCAAAACTCTTCTCTGTCATCGCTGGCCACGATACAAATGATTCGACGTCCGTCAATAAACCCTATAATTTCGCCAGTCTGAAAGCAGATATCAAAGGAAAGACCATCGGTGTCATCAAGGAATACTTCGCTCAGGGTGTCGATGCAGAAGTCGCAGCTACCGTCAAGGCGGCCATCAAGAAACTCGAGTCTCTCGGTGCCATCATCAAGGAAGTCTCGATTCCGTCGATGAAATACGCACTTGCGGCCTATTACGTCACCTGTACCTGTGAAGCATCGTCCAACCTCGACCGGTTCGACGGTGTCAGATACGGTGAACTTGCACCGGAAATGAACGCCCCCTGGCACGATGCATACACCAAGGTCAGAACTGCAGGATTCGGTGCGGAAGTCCGCCGCAGAATCCTGCTTGGAACCTTCGCCCTGTCTGCAGGATATTATGGAAAATACTATGTCAAGGCGCGGTATGCCCGTCAGGTCATTGCCCGTGACTTCGCAAAGGCGCTCGAGGAATGCGATATGCTGGTAGGTCCGACCATGCCGAACGTGGCACCGAAACTCGGTGAACTCACGAAGGATCCGCTTGAGATGTATCAGGCGGATATTCTGACGGTTCCGGCAAACATCGCCGGCATTCCGGCATTATCCATCCCCTGCGGCACGGCACACGGCCTTCCGGTCGGCATGCAGCTCATGGGCAGACTCTACGATGAAGAGACCATTCTGAATGCTGCACTGGCATTCGAGGAGGCGCAGTAACATGGCTGAAGAAGATTTCCAGGTAATCATCGGTCTTGAAGTCCACTGTCAGCTCAACACGAAGACGAAACTCTTCTGCAGCTGTTCCGCCGATTTCCGTGCGGATGCACCGAACACCCACGTATGTCCGGTCTGTCTCGGTCTGCCGGGTGCACTGCCGGTCCTGAACAAGAAAGCCGTCGAATATGCACTTAAAGTGGCAAAGGCACTGAACTGCCGTATTCCGGAAGAAGGCGAGTTCTGCAGAAAGAACTACTTCTACCCTGACCTGGTAAAGGCATACCAGATTACCATGGGCGACGACCCGCTTGCACTCGGCGGATACATCGAAATCGAAGACGATGCAGGAAACCCGAAGGTTGTCAACTTGACCAGAATCCACGTCGAAGAGGATCCGGGCAGACTTGTCCACATGGGTAACAAGGAACGCGGATACTATACGCTTGTCGACTACAACCGTTCAGGCATTCCGCTGATCGAAATGGTCACCGAACCGGAACTGTCCTCGCCAAAGGAAGCACGCCGTCTGCTGAACAAGCTACGGGCGACCCTGGAATACCTCGATGTCTTCGATCCGGAAAAGGAAGGATCGCTCAGAGTCGATGCGAACATTTCCATCAAAGGCCACGAACGTGTCGAAATCAAGAACATCTCCTCCTACAAAGGTGTCGAAAAGGCACTGACCTTCGAAATCACCCGTCAGAAGAACCTGATCAGAAGAGGCGGAGAAATCGCGAGAGAAACCCGTCACTTCCAGGAAGGAAAAGGTACCACTACCTCTGCACGTTCCAAGGAGACGGCAACCGACTACCGTTACTTCCCGGAGCCAGATCTGCCGGTCATCAGAGTCGCCGACTGGGTCAAGGACATCGCGCTTCCGGAACTTCCGGACGCACGCCGCGACCGGTTCATGCAGCAGTACGGTATCGCCGTCAACCATGCAAGAACCCTTACCGGCGACCTGAAACTCGCTGAATTCTACGAAGAGATTGCCAAGGTCGGTTCTGCTCTTGCAGCATCATGGACGGCGGATGTCCTAATCGGTGAACTCAATTACCGTGACATGGTTGTCTCGGAAGTCACCAGTCATGCCGCAGAATTCGCCGAACTCCTGGAACTGGTCCGTGACAAGAAGATCACCGACAAGGCAGGTATCGAAGTCCTGCGTGTCTGGCTTGACGGCATCCACAAGGAAGGAAAATCCGATAAACCGGCACAGATTGTCGAAAAATTAGGTCTTACCCGTGAATCCGGTGAATCATTCCGCGGTATTGTCGAAGCCATTCTGGAAAAGAATCCGCAGGCGATCGCCGATCACAAGGCAGGAAAGAAAGGCGCTCTCAATTTCATCGTCGGACAGGTCATGAAAGAGACAAAAGGAAAATCTGACCCCCGTGAAATCCATGCAATGATCAGTGAGATTCTCGGAGAATAAACCGT
>DALTWN010000245.1 GCA_029987045.1 Methanocorpusculum sp. | reverse complement strand
GGTTCTCCGGCTGGATGATCGAGGTGAAGAGTGCATCGTCTTCGAGAGACCGTGCGATGAGATTAATCTGGATCATCCATTCATACATCCGGTAGACATCTTCCCGATCCCATCTCCGGACCTTTTCCGCCAGATCACGCAGATCATCGAGCATCTGTTCCTTCGACATATCCTGGATCATATTTGTCCTGCAGACTATATCCCTATATCGATTCCATTGAGAGAGAATGTAGATGACCACGCGGTTTCCGCCGGAAACGGATCAGAACCAACCATTTTTAAGGCAGGACGACCCATTAGGAAAATAACCATGCTAGAACCAATGACCAAAGAACGGGCATATCAGATTCTGAATGTCCCCGAAGATGCGGATTTCAGAACACTCTCGCTCGCGTTCCGCACCCTGCGGGACAAGTATCATCCGGCCCTGCATCCGGGACATGGAAAAGAGTATGCGGAAGCGCTGGCGGCCTTCGAGCTCCTGCAGATGGAGCGTGCCGGTACCGCCGCGAACCCGCATCAGTAAACTTTTTTGATCAGATTTGCGACATTCGCCGCAAATGTCCTGAGCGTCTGCATTCCTTCCGCATCGCCTGCGACCTCGCCCTTGTCCTTGCCGAACGCGATGTTCCAGTAATCCGATCCGCAGACGGTCATGCCGGAGATGAAGAACGACATCAGCATCTCCTGCAGCGTCGAGGTCAGACCGCCGCGGCGGGCGACGACGACCGGACCGCCGATCTTGCCGGCAAGCCAGTTGCCGTTGGTCCTGGCGACCATCGAGACACGCTGGAGCATGTTCATGACATCGCCGCGTGCGGTACCGAAATAGACCGGAGCACCGACGATGAATCCTTTCGCTTCCCGGATCTTCGGCAGGAGATCGTTCAGATCGTCCTTGAGGGAACAGCAACCGAGTTTTCCGCACTGGCCGCAGGCGATACATCCCTTTATCTCCTTTCCGCGAAGACTGACGATTTCCGCGGTAAGTCCCTGCGCTTCGAGTTCGGTCTTGCACACGTTCAGTGCATATTCGGTATTTCCGCCGGCACGCGGACTGCCTGAAATAAGAATAACATCTGCCATATATCCATGTAATTGGCGCTGAAAAAAGAATAAGGTTATTGCGAACCTGCGGAAACGACGCGGGTCTTCTTTCCCATCAGTTTGCCGCATTTCGCCTTGCCCACGACGGTGATCAGGTCGCCGTAGATTTCGCTCGCACGGACGCCCGGGCGGACCAGGACATCGCCCTGGCAGGTGACCTTGCCGATGGATGCATTGTCGCAGAGGGTGACCGGTCCGGCAAGCGCCTTGAGTTCGCCGTCGATGATGCAGCCGCGGGAGACGACTCCGCCGTAACAGAGGATGTCGCCCTTGATCTGGCATTCCGGACAGAGGTAGAGATTGCCGGAAACGACAAGGTTCTTCCAGAACGTGCTGCGGGAAGCTACCAGGAAATCCCCGTCTATCTTCACCGATTCACGGAAGAACGACCCCCGCTCCGCCATATACTGATTACCTTTATAAAGGACTGCCATTGTTGCTATTACTCCTTTTTGCGTGCTGGATATTAAACTTTAAGGCAAATCATATTAGGCAGATGATGCGAATTATAATGAGAAAGTGGGCATGTAGCCAAGCCAGGATATGGCATCAGCCTCCTAAGCTGAATATCCGGG
>DALTWN010000047.1 GCA_029987045.1 Methanocorpusculum sp. | reverse complement strand
AACGAGCGCTGTGTGCGCCGCGGGGTCAATCTACAGGAAGCTTTATGTAAATCCGCGGCCGAATTCGGCGGCGGAGGGGGAGGACATAATATTGCGGCAGGCGCATATATACCTAAAGGATGCGAAGATGATTTCACCAGAAGAGTTAACGAACTTATCGAAGAGCAGTTTGGTTCGGGTACGGCGCATTGCTGATTTTCAGTTTGGGCGCGGTGCAGGAGCTGCACTGTTTCCGGATGATGTTACGTTCTCGTATTCGACAACCAAACGTGTCCGCTACGTCAGTATCGGTCGCGAACGGCTGGTAACGGTCCGTGCAAACGACGGGCGTCTGACCCTCAGTTATCCGGGAGCAGTGCGTCTGCATGCCTTCCTTCCGGCCCCGCAGAACAGGGTGGTGGTTATTGAAGATGCCGTTCCGTTCGTTGCCGATGGCAAGAATGCGATGGCAAAACATGTCATTTCAGCCGATGAGAATATCCTGGCTGAAGATGAAGTGTTTGTCACTGATGAACATGACAACCTTTTGGCAACCGGCATGGCGGTTCTTTCCGGTTGCGAGATGAAAGGATTCAATTACGGAACCGCCGTAAAAACACGACAAGGAGCAAACAAAAAATGATGCCGGGAATCAATCCGAAACAGATGAAAGCCGCAATGCGGAAGATGGGAATGAAAATGGACGAAATTGAGAACGTCGAGAAAGTCGTCGTCTATACGTCCAGCGGAAACTATGTGTTCGAGAATGCACAGGTTGTCGGTGTCACGATGCAGGGTCAGACCTCATACCAGCTCACCGGCGATGTTCATTTCGAAGAAGCGGAAGTCGTCATTCCGGACGATGATATCGCCTTGGTGGCATCACAGACCAATAAATCCCCAGAAGAAGCTCTTGCAGCACTCAAGGAAGCAAAGGGTGACATTGCAGAAGCCATCATGAAACTTTCAGCATGATTGGACCAGCACGTGTCATTCTGCGGGGAAATTCCCGTGAATATTTTGTCCGTCTCGGTGAAGGAAAACTGTCGACCGATATGGGCATGGTGGATCTCGCAGCGGCCGCTGAAGTCGAAGACGGCGATACCATCCAGACCCATCTTGGAAAAGAGTTCACGGTGATTCTTCCGAAAGCCGGTGACTATTTTGCGCATGGCAAACGCACCGGTGCTCCGATGATGCCGAAGGATATCGGCATCGTCATGGCCTATACCGGCATGTGTTCCCGTGACCGTGTCCTGGATGCAGGTACCGGTTCAGGCATTGCCGCCATCTATTTCGGCGGCTGTGCCCGCGAGGTGGTAACCTGTGAAGCGCGTGAGGATTTCTCACGGGTTGCAGAAGGAAATATTGTCGATGCCGGTCTCACCAATGTCGAGTGCCGTGCATGCGATGTGCTCGAGGTGACCGACGGTCCGTTCGATGTCGTCCATCTCGATATGCAGATCGAAGCGGCACATGTCGAGCATGCCTATGGTCTGCTGAAGAACGGCGGATTCTTCGCGTCGTATACGCCGTTCCTGGAACAGACGTTCGTGGTCATGGATGCGGCACGCCGTCTCTTCGGGGAAGACAATGTACAGACGGTCGAGATCCAGGAACGTGAACTCACCCGCAGTTCTAGGGGAACCCGTCCGTCGACACGGGTGGGACATACCGGATACATCACCGTTGCCCGTAAAATCTGAGGTCCGTGGAAGTGCCGTGGAAGTGCCAAAATCGGCAAATTTGCGGTTTATTTCACGAATAATATTTTTTAATGCGTTATTTTTTCGATGATTCTGTGAAAAAGCAGGGCACTTCCACGGCATATGGTAGGGGGTTTATATACCCCGAAAAAAGACTCTACTATGTAAAATCTACAGGGAGCACCATGAGTTAGGCAGTGTCCTTTCAGCGTTTTGACACTCCTGCCTCGCTTCTCTATTGTTTTACACACCCCTTGTTTTTTCAGATTCTGTCAAGCAGTGTTTCGATCTGGTCGGTCACGTCCAGAGCGGTACACCATTCTTCAGGAATCGCTTTGATTCCGTAATATGCGCCGGCAAGACTGCCTGCCATTGCGCCGATGGTATCCGAATCACCGCCGAGCCGGCATGCCCGGGTAAGCACATCCAGATATGAATCGCTGTCTCTGAAGATGCAGAATGCACAGCGGACGGATTCTTCCGCCTTGACGGACGGAATCAGGTCGCCTGCAAGGTAGGTTTCGGGAACGGTTCTAAGGACGGTTTCCTTTTCTTCTCCGTGGAGCAGGCGGTATGCCGCGGCTGATACGGCTGCGGCTGCATTGCAGGCTTCGCTGCTTTTATGCGTGTATGCAGAAACGGTTCTGCCGAGCTGTTCCGCTTCATCTGCCGAGGTCGCGAAAAGTGCGGTAGGCAATGTACGCATTGCACTGCCGTTGGTGCCGCTGCCATAGAGCATATCGACGATGGATGCAGCAGATTCCGGATAGCATCCCATTTCTGCGAACCGTGCAAGAGACCGGGTGGTATTGCCGAATGTTTTTGGATGAGTGCGGATCGTGGTTATGATTGACCGGATGAATCGGTCGGGGGAAAAGGTATTGGTTTCGAGATAAGATTCCGCAAGTGCGAGCATCATCAGAGTGTCATCGGTGACTTCTCCGGCGGCAAGAGCGAACTGTCCGCCGCCGATGAGTGCAGGAACGCGTGTTTCGTCCGGCATGCATCCTTCATAGGTTGCACCGACGGCATCGGCGACCGCTGCACCATAGACGGCTCCTCGCACACGTTCCAGATAGTCCATGATTCTTAGGTGGGCTTCGTGACATATAAATGTACCGCCGCGCACGGAAAAAATACGCCTGAATTATCCGTTGATTCTCAAACGGACGCTTATTTCAAAATATATTGTCTGATTTCAAAGAAGAGACTGGAGTGTTCTGAACTCAAATATAAACATAACGAGTTACCTATATCACAGTTCCCGTATGATATGAATGATACACTTCGTCTCCCCATGGAAACGGATTTTTAGGAGCTTATACACATATGCAAAAAGAAGAACTGCTGCACATTCATATGCTACTTGTTCAGATAAAAAAATACTATGAACATATCAATCACTCCGTTATTGCAACCGGCGAATATGACGCACTTGCCATCTCCCCGATGCATATCCACAAGAACAAAAACATCCACCGTGTTGCGGTTATGACACTTGGCAATGAAATCGTTTCCACCATGCGTGCCTCCATGGGCGCAACAACCGTTGCTTCCGAGAAACAGCAGGAAGCTGTCCCGGTAGAACACTGATTTTTCTTATTTTTTCTTCATATTCTTTGTTTTTGCGTCATTTTTTTAAGAAGTCAGTCCTCTCTTTGAAAAAATCACGGTAAATTTAAACTGAGAGTTTAAATTTCCCGAAAAATAAATATTCTCAGGGGGTCCATTGATAGGTATGTATATCCGTCGGGCTGCAGAAAAGGTCATTCTCGAGATTTCACAGACATTTCGTGTTCTTCTGGTTACTGGTGCCAGACAGACGGGAAAGACCACCTTGCTGAAACATCTGGCTGAACCGGAAAGAGGGTATGTGACCCTTGATGATCTGGCGGAGCGTACGCTGGCAAAACAGGATCCGCACCTGTTTCTTGAACAACATCCCGCCCCGGTCATTATTGATGAGATTCAGTATGCTCCGGAACTGCTTTCCTACATTAAAATCATCGTTGATTCTTCTGAAAAGAAAGGAGGATTCTGGCTTACCGGATCACAGACCTTTTCGATGATGAAGAATGTCAGCGAGTCACTTGCGGGTCGCGTAGGCATCTTCCAGCTCTATGGTCTTTCGCAGGCGGAAATTGAAGGACGTCCGACACTTCCCTTTACCACGGATCATGAAGAAATGGAAAGACGTGCATCTTCGATTCAGAAAAAGGGACTGATGGATATCTATCGGACGATATTCTCAGGATCAATGCCGGAAATTGTAGCAAATCCTGCGATTGATCGGGAACGTTTCTATCAGTCCTATATTGAGACCTATCTGACGCGTGATATCAATGATTTGCAGCAGGTCGGGGATAAGACCGCATTTTATCGGTTCCTGATAGCGGTTGCAGCACGTACGGGAAGAATGGTTATTTACAGTGATTTAGCAAAGGATGCCGATATCTCGGTGCCGACTGCAAAGAAATGGTTGTCTATTCTGGTTGCTTCGAATATTGTGGCGCTGGTACAGCCATTTTACAACAATATTCTGAAGCGGGCAGTCAAAGCTCCGATTATGCATTTCCTGGATACTGGATTGTGTGCCTATCTTCTGCGCTGGGATTCACCGGAGACATTGGAACGTGGAGCAATGTCGGGGAATTTCTTTGAGACATTTGTTTTCTCTGAAATATACCGGAGTTTTATCAATGCGGGTGAAATCCCGCCGCTGTATTACTATAGGGATAGTGACAAGAAGGAAATCGATCTCCTGATATATCGCAACAACACCGTGTATCCGATTGAAATCAAGAAGAGTTCCCATCCGGATAAGACGGCTGTTCGGGCATTCAAAGTGTTTGACCGCCCTGAAAATTCGGAGGGATTCCCGCAGCTCGGTGAAGGGGCTGTCGTTTGCTTGTCCGAGTCGGTATTTCCGATTACGCGGAATATCTGGATGATACCTGCCTGGCTGATTTGATTGCCCGGAATGCCAAACTCTTTTTCATAGAGTAAAGCCCATAGTATATGATATGAAAGTCCTGGTTGTCGGCAGTGGCGGGCGTGAACATGCTATCGTTGCTGCACTTTCGAAGTCAGCAGAAGTCTATGCAGTTTTGTCCAAGAAGAATCCCGGAATCCTCAAGCTGGTGAAAAAATATCTCGTACACAGCGAAACCGATGCGGATGCCGTCGTCGCATTTGCAAAGGAATGCGGTGTTAAGTATGCCGTCATCGGTCCGGAAGCCCCGCTGCAGGCAGGCGTTTCAGATGCACTCTGGAAAGCCGGTATTCCGGTCGTCGGTCCGAAACAGGCTGCCGCCCGTATCGAGACTGATAAGGGATTCTGCCGCGATCTGATGAAGAAATATAAGATTCCAGGATCTCCAGCCTATAAGATCTGCAAGACGCCGGAAGAAGCGATCGCATATATCAACCAGTATCCGGGAGATCTTGCAGTCAAGCCGACAGGACTTACCGGCGGAAAAGGTGTCAAGGTCATGGGAGAACAGGTCGACCGTGCTGGTGCCTGTGAATATGCTTCTACGCTCAAGAACCAGGATATTATTCTTGAAGAGCGTCTGCTTGGAGAAGAGTTCACGCTGATGGCATTCGTCGACGGCAAGACGCTTGTGCCGATGCCGCTTGTCCAGGACCATAAACGTGCGTTCGAAGGCGACCAGGGGCCGAACACCGGCGGTATGGGTTCGTATTCGCTTGAGACTCATGGATTCCCGTTCGTATCTGCAGAGGATGTCTCTGCGGCATTTTCCATCATGCAGAAGACAGTAGCAGCACTTGCCGCGGAAGGATGTATCTACCAGGGCATTCTCTACGGTCAGTTCATGGATACCCGTGACGGTCCGAAGGTCATCGAATACAATGCACGTTTCGGCGATCCGGAAGCGATGAACGTGTTAACCCTGCTTTCATCTGATTTCTCCGTCATCGTCGACCATATCTGCAACGGCACGCTTTCTGCAGCGGACGTCTCGTTTGCACCGCTCGCTTCGGTCTGTAAATACATGGTGCCGGAAGGCTATCCTGACAGTCCGGCAAGCGGCGAACCGTTCTCCTACGATGAGATTCCGGGCGTTACGGTCTACTATGCGAATGCCGTTCTGGAAGACGGGGTGCTGAAGACACTGACCTCGCGTACGATTGCATTCGTAGGGCTGGGCAAATCGCTGGAAGAAGCGGAGAAGCTTGCTGAAACCGCATGCCGTACTGTTCGCGGCAAGATCCGGTACCGGAAAGATATCGGAACCGCCGCCCTGTTTGCAAAACGCATTGCCCATATGGCAGAGCTGAAGAAATGAACGCTGTCGATGTAGGAAAGGAATTTACCCGGATCGGGAAACGGCTGTTTTCCGAGCATCTGGTCGGTGGCAATTTCGGCAACATGAGTGTACTCGATGGTGACGGTTATTTCATCACGCATACCGGATCCTACCTGGATGCCGATCCGGCAGAGATTGTTCTGATGCCGAAGAACGGACGGGTGACCCCGGGCGCATCGAGCGAATGGCGTGTCCACACAGCGGTCTACAATGCATCGGAACATCAGGCGATTGTCCATGCCCATCCGCAGTTCTCGGTTGCCATGTCGCTCCTGCATGACCGCATCCACACCATCGACAGCGAAGGTCAGCTGCTTGCGCCGGAGATTGCGGTCGTGGAAGGTGCATGCGGCACTCAGAATCTTGCTGATGCAGTTGCAGAAGGATTGTCTCATGCCCATGTCGTTATTGCCAAGGGTCACGGTACGTTTGCCGCCGGTAAGAATCTCGACGAAGCGTATCTCTACACGTCGCTTGCGGAACACTGCTGCAAGGTCCTCTATCTGACGGAACTGCAGCGGAAATAATCTCTTTTTTGAAGAATTGAAAAAAGGAAAAGGTGGGCAGTTAGATTAATTTGCCTGCGTTTGGACCTGGCATGCAGGTGAAGACTTCTTTTACGGTGATGACGACAAGGTCTTTGCAGGGATATGCTCCCGGTTTCTTTGCTTCGAGCATCTCGTGCATCTTCTTGTGTTCCGGGGTGTCTTTCATGACTTCTGCAGTTCCCTTGAACTGAAGACAGTCGCCAAGTTCACGTGTCCATGCAAGAACAGAGACCTGCGGATTTTCCATGATGTTCTTCATGGTCTTGTTCATGAAGTTGTTGGCGATGAGGATGTTGTCGCCTTCGATCATGACTGCGCCCATCGGAGCTACGTTCGGGACTCCTGCCTTGGATGCGGTGCCCAGGTGGAGGACACCTGCCTTGACCAGTTTTTCTTTTAATTCTGGAGTAATGACTGCCATATGAGAGAGTACTTTGTTTTTGGAATGCTTAAGTGTTCGTATGGGTGTGCAAAACAATCCTAAACTTCGGAAGTGAAAATGCCTAA
>DALTWN010000244.1 GCA_029987045.1 Methanocorpusculum sp. | reverse complement strand
ATGCCATGATTGATTTCCAGTCAGTCATCTGTGCGCATCTCATAGATCATCATGTCGCAAACAACCGCGTCTATATCGCAGACAATACCCGTGTCGGCGTTACGCTGCCGGCGGTCTTTGTCTCCGTATCGACCTTTTCCGGAAACGTCTGCGATGGGTTCTATGAAGTGCTGCTCACGGTAAACTGTATCGACCGGACCGAATATGCCGCGTTCAACCTTGCACGGGAAGTGCAGATACTCCTGGACGGGTTCGGCGGCAACGGAATCGACGATATCACGCATATCAGTACGATTCCCCTGAGAACGCCGGAAACGGCACCGGTAACCCATACCTATGTGATGACGTTCCGTGTTCTCTTCCAATACCTCGAAGAAAAATGACCAATCAGTACGTAAACGATCGCGAACTCCATATCGGCTCGGCGGATATCCGTGTTGCCCTGTACGAAGATGTGCTCGCGACCTATGAAACCGCCCAGTCCATCGGCATGCTCGATGGTTGTGCGTTCAAGATCACGGGAGATACCGCAACGGTAGAAACCGACAATGCCGATGATATCGATTTCGGCATGACCAAACAGCAGGCGGAGATCTCGGCGTCCGCATGGAAGAACCTGGATCTCGATATGCTCTACAAGCTCATCGGCGGCATGGGTACACTGACCACGACGGCAGCATCCTCTGCAACCACGGTGACCGACGAAGGAGTACTCATGACCGGCACCGATCCGCAGAACCTTGCGCACAAGAGTGCCGAATCGGCCGGATGTTCCTCTATCGTCGTGAAATCCGCCGACGGGGAAACCACCTACGTCGCCGATACCGATTATTCTGTTGCGGTGAATTCGTCCGGATACACCACGATTACCAGAATCGAGACCGGAACCATTCCCGACGGAGCAGGTGTTCTTGTCTCCTACAGCTACAAGGCCATCATCAGCAAGCGTCTGTCCTACGGATCCACCAAGATGCCGAAGTATCTGCATGCCTGGCTCGTGAACACCAATGCCGAGGGCAAGAAGTTCGTCATCGAGATCTACAGAGTGTCTTCGATCCAGTCGCTTGAACTCACGCTCGGATCCGATAAGAGCAAGGCACTGATGCAGATGCCAGTCTCGATCATCGGAAAACCGGATTCCACGCGGCCGGCGGATGACGATCTGTTCAGCATCTACGATGAACAGGGATACGAAGGAGCTGCCGAAGCATGACCGAACACGATTTTACCGAACCGGCCGCAGCGGACCGTGATCTCATCACGTTCGGCACCCCGGACCGCAGAATCACCATCGATGCGACCTTCATTCCGGCATCGACTGCCTATCGCATGATGAAACTCCTGATCCGTGATCCGGATACGAACCGGTATTCCGACGAAGTCTATGCGAAGACGATCGCCCTGTTCACGGACGAAGTGGATGCCGCATGGATCGTGGAAAACACCAGTTATCTGACGCTCGATTCAATCGTCGCCATTCTCATCAGTAAAGCCTTCGAGAAATCACCGGAAAAAAATGTGCTCTAGCGGGGGAGTATCTGGATATCATTGCACCGGTATGCTACGTCTATCAGTTGCGACCGCACGATCTGTCCCGCAGGTACACGTTTGCAGAACTGTCGGCACTTTCCGCCGCAGCGAATCGGTTCATTTCCAGACTGCATCCCCCTGCCATCCCGCACATCCCGG
>DALTWN010000046.1 GCA_029987045.1 Methanocorpusculum sp. | reverse complement strand
CGATAGTGCCGCAAAATAGAAAAAGACAGTTTAATAATCAACGAGGAGAATAATGTATACTATTATGGTATCCAGTATCGTGCTCCCGATCAAGAAGGTCAATTCCCTTGTTGATCAGAATATATCTGTCGAGATTAAAGACGAAGGATGTAAGTTCGAAGGATTACTCGTAGCGATGGATGAGTATCTCAATCTTCATATTGTAAACGCGGTAGAAATCACTGCAAACGGAAGAAGAGAACTCGGAAACGTCGTTATCCGTGGAAACAATATCTTGAGCATTGCACCCTTAAACTAATATCATGGCACTATCAGCAGACGAATTGGAAGAACTCGTGGAAACTGCATACACCTATATCTGTAAGCAGGAAGGCGGTATTCTCCAGAGTAATCTTTGGAAAGAGCTGGAGATTGACAGCAAAGTCTGTTCCCGGGTTCTGAAGGAATTGGAAGAGACAAAACGGATCACCCGCACCAAGGAAAAAGGAACATATCTGGTTAAGGGTAAGATTGTACCGAAGAAGTTCAATGCGGAACTTCTCATGGCCGGGGACTCAATTGTGCCGTGCGTAGCATGTACCGAAGAATGCGATGTTCCGCACTGCAAGCTTCTGGAAGACTGGATTTACGATCTGGTTTTCTCACAGGCAAAATAACTTTTTTTCTGTTTTTGAAAATCTCGGAAATCACTTGGAAATCATCGAATTCCGGATAATTCTATGGATTTCCCAAAACGAAATCTATTTATCTGCAGAATACAAGATTTTTCATAATTATGTCGGCAGGTTTTTTCAAGAAAAAGCAGCAGCCATGGATTGTGGAGAGCGTACCTCCACCGATGGTTGCAGGGTATGGCGTCGGTCTTTCCAAACCGGAATATAAAGAAAAACCGTATTTCATCGTTGCATCTGTTGAAATGGGTAACACGACAACCAAATGCATTCTGACGGGAACCAATCTCGAAGACGGACATTCCTATGTGCTTGGAAAGAATGTTTCCATGAGCCGTGATGTACGTGCACCGAAACCGGGAGAAGTCGTATTCGGCACGACGCTCGACGGAACCGAACTCACGCGTGAATCGGTTACGGAGCTCGTACGTGACACGTTGGTTCAGTGTCATAAGGATGCGAATCTCAGTATTACCGAAGATCTCGATTTCGTCGTCCGCAGTACCGGAGTGGTTGCGGCAATGGATTCTCCCGACCAGGTCGGCGAGTTCATCAAGGCGCTTGCCGACGGATGTCTGCTTGCCGGTGTTCCGCCGAAGAAGATGACTCCGCCGATGGGTATCAACAGTCTTCCGCCGAAACTTCGTCCGCACAGTTTTGCAGACCGTCTCGTCTTTACCGGAGCAGTTGCCGGTGTCACACCGCCGTCGGGAACGACCGGTGTGGAAATGGTCGCAAATGAAATGGAAGGAGAACTGGCTATGGCCGGTATCAAGGAAGGTGCCAAATGGACGCCTGTCGATTTCAGGAACCCGTGTATCTCCATGGACTTCGGAACGACGCTTGATGGGCGTATCACCTCCGATGTAGATCCGAATGCGGAATCGCCGTTTGCAAAGACTATTGGAAACTTCTGCGGTCTTGCAGGTGCGATTCCGGATGCGATCATCCGTGGAACCGGTCTTGTCGACGGCAAGAAAGGAACTGCTCTTGATCTGTTCGGAGAACACTGTGCGCCGCTCTCATCGAAAGCACTGAAGAAGGCCCAGCCGTACATCGACCGGTGCATGGAAATCATCGATATCCGCGAAGTTCCGCCGGAACGCAAACGGTTCGGAAAAGTACCGGTATGTGCAGATGTTGCAAAAGCATCCGGCATCTTCCTCATCGGTGTCGATGCAGGTGTTGATGGCGACAGAATCCAGGATCTCGAAGCTATCGGTGCGGAACTTGCCCAGAAGGAAAACAAGAAAGTTATCAGAGAAGTTATCGACCGTGTATGTGCGGCGATGGCACTCAAGATCATCGATATCTGTATCGAACGCAAGCTTCTTCCGCCAAACAGCTCGATCGGATTCACCGGTCGTGCAATCATTTCCGGTAACAAACCGCAGTATATTCTTGAAGGTGTCGAGGAACGCGGTATCTACGATGAAGCGGTCAATCACCTGGTCTTCGTCGACGATGGTCTAGCACGCGGATCCGCTCTCATGGGTCGCTGCATGAACAGTATCGGTCATCCGAAATGCCCGATCGGCGGTGTCCGCGGCGGAAAATGTATCATGGCAAAACGCCAGAAGATAGGGAAGTAATCATGCCGGAAGAAGAAAATCCACAGGAAGAACTGGTCGATCTGGTTCTTCCGCCGGGAACCCCGCGCAAGGCTATCCGTGATGTCATCAATCTCTATGATGTCCAGCTGGTCGGAGTAACCCGTTCACTTACCTTTGCGAACATGGACCATGATGAACGTGAACTTTTGGCATTCCGCGGAAAACGCGAGGAAGTCGAAAAAGTTCGTGATTTCATCTATCATGAAATGAAGAAATTCCTCGGTGAAGAGTAAGTTTTCAGAATATGACTCATCTTCTCGTAGTAACTGATTTCCAGCATGACTTCATCGATGGCGCCCTAGGATTTCCGAAGGCCTTGGAACTGGAAGCACCGATTGTAGAAAAGATTCAGAAATACCGTGCGGCAGGAGATGAGGTCATCTTCACCCTGGACACGCATTTCCCGGATTATCTCAGTACGCAGGAAGGAAAGAAACTGCCGGTTGTTCACTGTGTTAAAGGGACATGGGGCCATCAGCTCTATGGAAAGGTTGCCGAGATGGTTCTTCCGACCGACAAGGTCTTTGAAAAACATGCATTTCCGGCTCCGCAGATCTTTGAATATCTGAAGACAAAGACCTATGAATCCATCGAGTTCGTCGGTCTGGTTTCGAGTATCTGTGTTATCTCGAATGCAATTCTTGCGAAAGCGGCAGCGCCGGAAACGGAAATCATCGTCGATGCAGCATGTACGTCCACATTCGATGAATCATTGAACGAAAAAGCGCTGGATGTCATGGACAATCTCCAGATAACCATAATTAACAGGAAATTGTAGGTATGGCAGTCGATACACGAAACCTTGCAATGATTTGTGATTTTTATGAATTCACGATGGGCAATGGATATGTGCTCTCGCAGATGCAGCAGAAAATCACCTTCTTCGATGTATTCTTCCGTAGTGTTCCCGACAATGCAGGATTTGCAATCGCCGCGGGACTTGAGCAGGTAATCAAATATGTCAAGGATCTGCATTTCGATGCGAACGATATTGCCTATTTCCGTTCAAAACATCTTTTCAGTGAAGAGTTCCTGACCTATCTTTCGACATTCAAATTTACCGGAGATATCTATGCAGTTCCGGAAGGAACACCGGTGTTTCCGAACGAACCGATTCTGACGGTGAAAGCTCCGGCGCCGGAAGCACAGATTCTTGAAACATTCATTCTGCTGACACTGAATCATCAGTCGCTGATTGCTACGAAAGCAAACCGGGTATGTCGTGCGGCCGACGGCCGTGCGGTTCTCGAGTTCGGGTCACGTCGTGCCCAGGGCGGGGATGCTGCGGTTCTTGGTGCGCGTGCGGCATATATCGGCGGATGTGCAGGGACCGCATGTACGCTTACGGACGAACTCTATCATGTTCCGGCCGGCGGAACCATGGCGCACGCATGGGTCCAGATGTTCGATTCGGAATACGAAGCGTTCAAAACGTATTGTGAAATCTATCCGACCAATGCCGTATTGCTGGTCGATACCTACAATACGATCAAAAGCGGCGTGCCGAATGCGATCCGTGCAATTAAGGAGGTCCTTATACCGCAGGGAATCACCTCGTTCGGTATTCGTCTGGATTCTGGAGATATCGCCTATCTCTCCAAACTTGCACGCAAGATGCTGGATGATGCGGGACTTACCGGTTGTAAGATTTATGCATCGAATGCTCTTGACGAATATTCCATTCAGTCGCTTATGGCAGAAGGAGCAAAGATTGATGTATTCGGCGTCGGCGAACGCATGATTACATCGTCGAGCAATCCGATATTCGGGTGTGTCTATAAACTTACCGCCGTTGAAAAAGACGGAACGATCGTTCCGAAGATCAAGATCAGTGAAGATGCCGCCAAAGTCACCAATCCGCATTTCAAGAAGATCTACCGGCTGATTGACAATGCAAGCGGAAAAGCCGTTGCCGATCTCCTGTGCGTGTATGATGAGGTAATCGATACAACAAAACCGCTCACCATCTTTGATCCGGTGAATACCTGGAAGACGAATACTTTGACGAACTTTTCGGTACGCGAGCTCCTGGTTCCGATTTTCAAGGAGGGAAAACTTGTCTATACGATTCCGGAAATATCTGCAGTTAAAGCATACTGTGCACAGGAACTGGACATGTTATGGGATGAAATCAAACGGTTCGAATACCCGCACCGGTATTATGTGGATCTGTCCGAAAAACTGTGGACTATCAAGAAGGATCTTGTCCACAAGATGGCTGACGAAATCCGCAGCCTCTGATCTTTCAATTTTTTTAAAAAGAGAATTTTAGAGGACGACCGCCTCTTTGATGACGACATCTTCGAGCGGCTTGTCGTTCCAGTTTGTCTTGACTTTTCCGATTTTCTCAACGACGTCGAAGCCTTCGACGACGGTACCGAATGCCGGATGTGCTTTGTCGAGATAGTTGTTGTTGACAAGATTGATGAAGAACTGGGATCCACCGGTGTTCGGTCCGGCATTTGCCATGGCGATGGTTCCTTTGTTGTTCTTGTTGTCCGGCATGAACTCGTCCTTGATCTGGTATCCTGGTCCGCCGGTTCCGTTACCACGCGGGTCGCCGCCCTGGATCATGAATCCGTCAATGACACGGTGGAAGATGATACCGTTGTAGAATCCTTCTTTCACGAGTTTTTCGAAGTTTCCGGAGGTAATCGGCATGTCTTCACGCAGTTCGATGGTGATATCGCCCATGGTGGTCTTTAGAAGAATTTTTGTCATGATTAATGATGGGCTGTGTTTCATTATAAACATGCAGGAAGTTATTTGATGAGACTATTCATGTCACCTTAGTCTTCATCTTCATAGTCTGGGTATTGTATTGGTGGCTCTCCTTTGGAAAGAATTACGGTTGGGAAATCAGTGTCTTCATCGAGAATTTTCATGACTCTGCATCTGAATCTCCATTCATCCCCATAATCGAAGATATAGAGGAATTTGTATCCAACAGGAAGGTTCAGCATTTTGAATGTGAAATATGCGTCCGATTCCTTAATGGGTACTTCCTCATCATATCTGCAACGGATTTCACTATTTTCATTCCATGCGACCCCGTCCATGAAAAATGAGTGGAGATGTTCGTCAAAGAAATCGGTAGTAGCCATAATCATTAGGTGCAGGTCTTCCAGCGTATTTTTTTCTGAAAACCGTATGTGTCGGTAACTCTTGTTGGGGAAGGTGACCTTGATTATGTATGATTTGTTCGCACTACTTGGAAGCTTCTTTTCCTTTGTGTTTTCTTTCTTTGTCGGGCTCATAGTATCACATTGATATAATATAAATTCGAAATGTCTGTATTTTGATTTATCTATCAAGTGGATATTTTACGTCGCCAAAATTGAGGAAAATTGGTCCGCCATTAACAGTGACAACACACCTCCCCTAAAATCACAATCATGAAGAGCTTTTAACGCACACATTATTTCTAGAACCATGAAAAATCCATTCCACATTATGATAATCCCGACGCTTGGATGTCCCGGCAGATGCAAATACTGCTGGAGTTCCGATGTGAACTCGCCGCGTATGTCACTGGAAACCGTCAGGGATATTGTGGAGTGGCTCAAGCCCATGGACAAGGAACATGTCACCTTCACCTTCCACGGTGGCGAACCGCTGCTTGCCGGCCCCGAATTCTACCGGTCGGCTCTTCCGCTGATTTCAAAGGAGCTTGCTCACATGCATCCTGAGTTTGCCATGCAGACGAATCTCTGGCTGATGACGGATGAACTCGCGGACATATTGGCCGAATATCATGTACCGATCGGGTCGTCGATTGACGGGCCACAGGACCTTACCGACTATCAGCGTGGGGACAACTATTTCGAACGCTGCATGAACGGCTACAGAATCGCAGTCGATCACGGACTGCTTGTCCGGTTCATCTGCACGTTCACGAACTCTTCAGTCCAGCGCAAAGAGGATATTGTGGAATTCTTCAAGAGCCAGGGGTGGACGATGAAGCTGCATCCGGCACTGCCGTCGCTGAAGGGCGATAATCCGAATGCATGGACCCTGTCGCCGGAGGATTACGGTGAACTGCTGGTCTGGCTGCTGGATACCGCAATCGAGAATCCGCAGTTCGAAATCATGAATGTGAACGATCTCTGCCGCTGTGTGTTTACCGGTGTCGGAACGGTATGCACCTATGCCGACTGCATGGGTTCGACGTTTGCAGTCGGTCCGGATGGCGCCATCTATCCCTGTTACCGGTTCATCGGGATGCCGGAATGGGTCATGGGCTATGTCAGGGACCACCCCTCGCTGGAACAGCTTATGGAGAGTCAGCCGGGAAAGAGACTGACAGATTTCAAGACACATGTCGACTCGGCATGTTCTGCCTGCAGCCACATTGCCTACTGCCGCGGCGGCTGTCCGTACAACGCACTTGCACGGGAGAATGCTGAAGGTGTCGATCCGCATTGTCGTGCCTACAAACGCATCTTCGATGAAATCTGTACGAGAATGGAGTCGGAAACCAACGAGTCTGCAGTACAGGCATCAATTTCACGAGTATCGCGTGTCAAGCGCATGACGAAACCGAAGGTCATGTCGCTCATCCAGCGTATCGTCGAGAAATAATAACGCAAAACAGCTTTTTTGTACAACAATCTCCTCAGGAAGGGTGCCTCAAAAGACACCCCCGCCAAGGTCCAAAAGAAAAATGGTGTTATCAGGTAAGCAGGATTACTCCGGCTTGCTGATAAGTGCGACTTTGGAGACGATTTCTCCAGTCTTCTTGTGCGGCTTGCGGATGACACCATCGCAGCCTTTCTCAAGTTCACGTGCCTGGTCGCAGAGGTTTGCTGCTGCGCGCAT
>DALTWN010000243.1 GCA_029987045.1 Methanocorpusculum sp. | reverse complement strand
GGAAAGACATACGGGAAAAACACCGGAAACTGCTCATTGGGTGACTGTAATGAACTTTATAAGGAATCGGCGACATATATAATACAATCCATTAAAAGGAGTAACCATGGCACACTTTTTACGATTCAAAGGCTGGTTTGCCAAGCTGTTCAACAAAAAGCACTCGCGTGTCGGTATCTACGGCCCGCCAAACGCAGGAAAGACCACACTCGCCAACAGGATTGTCCGTGACGTCTCGGGCGAGGCAATGGGACCTGCAAGTGAAATCCCGCACGAAACCCGCCGTGCACGCAGGAAGGAAGGCGTTGAAATCGCTGCAGGCAACTCGAAACTGAAGATCGATATCGTCGATACCCCGGGTGTCACGACAAAGATCGACTACCACGAGTTCCTTGAATACGGTATGGAGGAAGACGAGGCAATCAACCGTGCACGTGAAGCAACCGAAGGAGTTGCCGAAGCAATGCACTGGCTCCGTGAAGACATCGACGGTGTCATCTATGTCCTCGACAGTACCCAGGACCCGTTCGTCCATGTCAACATCATGATGGTCGGTATCATCGAAGCACGCAAGCTGCCGGTCATCATCGTCGCAAACAAGATCGATCTGCCGGATGCAATGCCGCAGAGAATCAGAAGCGCATTCCCGCAGCACCCGGTCGTCGAAATCTCCGGTCTTGACGGCAACAACATGGAAGCCCTCTACACGAAGATCGCGGAGGTCTTCAAATGATTCAGGGTGTTCAGATTGATATGATATCCGAGGATATGATATCCAATATGACCTCCTATGAAAAAATAAGACTTATTCTCGACGATGTCCGCAATGGATCCGTGGTAGTTCTTGAAAAAGGACTTTCCGCCGAGGAACAGGGAAACCTGCTTGAAGCTACCATGATGGAGATCACCCCTGGGGGATTCTCCGGTATCGAAATCGAAACCTATCCGGCTGGAAAGGACAAAGCGTCCGTCTTCCAGAAACTCTTCGGCAAGAAGACCAATGCCCCGCGCCTCATGGTGATCGGTCCGGTCGATCAGCTGAAGATGCTTACCCGGGAAAAAGACCGGCTTATCGCCTGGGCATCCGCGCCGCAGTAAACCGGGAATACCATAACAACATACCAGAAATATGCCGCATAAGTGTATGAAATGCGGACGTGAGTTCCGCGATGGTTCCGTCGAAATCCTGAAAGGATGTCCTTCCTGTGGAGGAAAGAAGTTCGTCTACGTCAGCGAACGCGTCAAGAACGCTGATGTCCTCGAAGAAAAGTCCATAACAACCATTGCACGGGAAACAAAACAGCAGGTCCTGGAAGTCAAACCGGAAGAACATCCAACAGAAAAGGCATCGGATATCCTGGCACGCGTCGAAAGTGTGCGTATCATGGGCAGAGGCAAATACGAGCTGAACCTTGAACAGATGGCAGGATCCCAGGATGTCATCATCGGAATGGGTACCGACGGCAGATACGTGGTCGATCTGGCATCGATGTCGAAACCCAAACGCAAGAGAGACTAACCCGCTCTCACAACGCTTTTTTTCCAGAATTTCATTCCATCATCGTCTATTCCGCAGAGACCGTATGCTCTCTGGAACGGTACGGACAGAACAACTGATAAGAAGAGGTCGAGGAATGAGATAGAGTGTCGATCTAAGTTAAGGAAGTATTTCCTAAATTCCCATTCCTGCTACATAACTATTGGACGC
>DALTWN010000242.1 GCA_029987045.1 Methanocorpusculum sp. | reverse complement strand
AGTGCGAACGTATTGAACGATCCTGCGGATTCTCCGCCGATAGTGACATCGTTCGGGTTTCCGCCGAACTTGGCGATGTTGTCATGTACCCACTGGAGTGCACAGATCTGATCGAGTGTCGCCCAGTTTCCTGCGGTTCCGTATTCTTCCATCAGGGTATCGAGTGCAAGATATCCAAGGGTCCCGAGACGATAGTTGATGGTGACGAGAATGATGCCTTCTTTGGCGAACTGTTCCCCGTTGTAGATGGCTTCAGCACCACTGCCGTAGCACCAGCCTCCGCCGTGAATCCAGAAGTAGACCGGAAGATTGTCGCCTTCCTTTGCATCTGCCGGTTTCCAGATGTTCAGGTACAGACAGTCTTCACCCTGAGGTGTCTCAGCACTGATAAGGAAAGGACTCTGAACTGATGCATTACGATACTGTGTACAGTCGAGTGTTTCCGTCCAGGGTTCTTTTGCGACCGGCGGAGCGAATCTGAGATCGCCTACCGGCGGTTCGGCGTACGGGATGCCCAGGAACTTATCGACTCCGTCTTCGGAAATGCCGATGATGTTGAGAGCATCATTCTTGACAGTGGTGGTAGATGAAGATGTACATCCTGCTGCAATGATACAGCAGACAAGTACAAGTGCTACCGCTCCAAGGAGAAGCACATTGCGTTTCATACAGATTACCATACGAATCTCTGTGATATAAACCCGCAGGAAACGCTCATCAGAACAGACTCTGCGTCCGGCAATATGGAATGCCCAAAAATCCGGTTGCATATACTCCAATAAATACAAAAGAAAATGCAGATATTTTCCTAAAAAAGCTGATTCCGGGGGCATCAGACACCCCTGGTCTCAGGATACGGGATGACTTCGAGCCGTCAGGTCTCGAGTCCGCTCGTGATCTTCTTTTCAATGATATACGGCAACGCGATACCCAGGATGATGAGCACCACGCCGATCCACTGGAGAGCTACAACGGAGTTGCCCAGTACCACGACGGCAAGCAGTGTCTCGAGCGGCAGTTCCGCGGAGTTGAGGATGGTCGCCATACCGGTCGAGATCTTCGGTGCGCCGACGGCCAGGAAGAAGACCGGAATCGCGATACCGAATATACCAAGCGGAATCGAGAACTGGAGTGCCTCGACATTCGCGAATGCCGCCGCGACCGTTCCGAATCCGCCGTAGAATACCGCAATGAAGAGGATGACGAAGATCAGTGCGACCGTTGCAATCAGGAAACTCTTGTGCAGCGGGGGCATCTGCGTCTCGATGCTTCCGGAGAAGTAGACGAAGAACGCGTAACAGCATGCTGCCGCGACACCGCAGACGATTCCGATCGGGTTCATCATGGCAAGCGAGAGGTCCGCACCGAGAATACCGCCTGCAAGGATCGTGCCGATGATGATGACGATACAGGCGATGACCTTGCCCTTTGACGGCAGCTGGCGGCGTGCGATGCATTCGACGACGACACCGATCCAGGCATACTGGAAGAGCAGGATGACCGCAAGCGAGACCGGCAGGCCGAACACGGCGAACGAGTGGAAGTAGAGAATCGTAACAAGCGCCATGACGATACCGGCGATGATCATGAGAATCACGCGTTTCGGCATCGGCTGGGTATTCCTGACCGGTTTCGGCTGTTTCCTCTGATAGGCGAACCAGACGATCGCGACGATGATTGCAAGGATCAGCCATCCGTAGAAGAACTTGCCGAT
>DALTWN010000045.1 GCA_029987045.1 Methanocorpusculum sp. | reverse complement strand
GACTCACTGAAATGAGGACTTATCCAGTTCTTACCGACCAGACCCACCTTTTTGTGAAAAAGATCCTCAAGATAATCTCCAAGCTGTATCAGATTCGAAAGAGTGGATTTCCCCGGTGCAAATGTATACAGGATATCGATATCGGAATCCGGCGTGTCATCTCCACGTGCCACAGATCCGAACAGATCCAGTGTTTCAACGCCGAATTTCGCCTGCATTTCTGGCAAGTGCTCCTTGAGCGTCTCCAAAGTTTCTAATCTGATACTGGTATACGAATCCATCGATGATGTATTTTTAAACTCAATACGGGATAATATTTTTCTGATATACATCCGCCCCGGCCGCGAAACCGCTCTCACGCCGCCGTCATGCAGGAAAAATTCCGGGAGATTCCCCTGAAATCGGCAAAAATCCTCTCTCTGAGAAGGTATATATCGGTACAATACAAAATGAGTAAGTTATGACAGAAACAACTATGAATGTCACTGTCGGTGCCCTCATCGGAAGAGGTATCCTTCTTCTGATCCTGGGTATCCTGATGATCATCTTCACTCAGGTTTCAACATTCGCCATTGCAGTGTTGTTATCCATTCTGCTTATCTTCCTCGGTATTGCACTGCTTGCCGGCGGATTCTCCTTCTCAGGAAAAGCAGGTATCGCTCCAGCAATATTGGGTATCCTGGTAATCATCCTCGGTATCGTCACTCTGTTCAACCCGGTTGCATTCACTGCATTCATGGTCTGGTTCATCGGTATCGCATCCATCGTATACGGTATCTTTGAAATCGTCGCAGCAATCGTCTCCGGCAAGGAAATCAACAGAGGTCTGCTCATCTTCTCCGGTATCATCGGTATCATCTTCGGTCTCATCGTCGTTCTCGCCGCAGCAGGCGCATTCGGTGTGATCTCCATCGCAGGCATCAACGTTACCGTCTTCGGTGTCGCATTCATCCTGACCCTCGTCGCAGGTATCATGTTCGCAATCATCGGTATTGCATCCATCATCGAAGGTATCGTCCTGAAAGCATCCCAGAAGAAGGCACAGTAACTGCCTTTTTCAAAATTTTTTTCTTTTCCGAAATTTAGAATAACCCGTATCGAGACGCTACCGTGTCGTCATCGGCGATACGGAAAAAAAAATGTAAAAAATTAAAGAGAGAATTCCTGCGTGTCGTCCCGGTGGGCGGCCTCATCCGGAAGTTTCTTGAACAGTCCAGGCTTGCTCTTCGGAACGAGACAGAGCGGACATACCCAGTCACCCGGAATATCCTCGTATTTGGTTCCCGGTGCGATGCCGTGTTTCGGATCTCCTTTCTCTTCATCGTAGATCCATCCGCAGTAAATACAGTACCATCTTGCCATGGGAAATATGTATCGTAAATAAAATATATTAAACTGCCGTTTCTGTCAACCCGCATCCGTTCTCCTGCCGTATCGGTTAAACTGATATCCTCTGCCGACCCATCATAGCTAATTATGAAACCCACCACGATACTCTATACCGGCTGGTCTTCCGTCGATACGCTGCCGACGGAGGAAAAACTCCTGAAGAAGGCGCTCGAAGACGGACGTGCCGCGATCGTCGCCGATACCGGACTGGGATGCAGCATCTGCGGAATCTCGGAAGATGCCGTCAATTCCGGCACGGTCCTCTTCATCAGGACCGCGTTCTGGACACCGGAACTCTTCTACAGCGCGTCGCGCCTGGATGCCCTGCAGGCCGTCGGCTATCTGGCGATGGACGAAACCGAAGATGCAGGAACTGTGTTCTACAATGCCTGTATCGGCGATTCGATAGCCGCCGCCGACCGGCTCTGGAACCGGCAGTGCAGATTCAACGAGAACTATTCGGGATACGTGATCGTCGACGGCGACGCGAAACTCGAACTCCAGGGATGTTTTCCCGACTGTGAACTGGCGAAGAAACTCCTGAAGATCATCGCACGCAACGAAAAGAGACTCAAGGAGGATATCCGGAAATTCGAAGCGGCAACGGAGACGAACATCGCGGCATACCGTGCGGGCATCAACTCGAGCCATCTGACCGGACTGTCGGACGACGAATACCGTGCACGGTTCGCGGAAGACAGAAGATATCTGCTCGACGCATACCGCAGACTCAAGGTGCACGTAAAGGAGATGCAGGTTCTTCCCGAACTGTTCGGCAGCAGGAACTACCTGCTCCGCGGCGGACGGTACCGCGATATCCCCGGCGTCTGCAAACGGGTCGCCATAGCGGACATCGAAGCGAAGAACTGGTCGCTCAACCCCGACGACTATCTCTGACCTCTCCCTTTTTTCAGCCGTCCTGCATTCCCGGCAGATTAATCGAAAACCGTTGACAAAATCACATTCATCGCCTGCTGATAAACAGGTAATATATTAACATAACGTATTTATTTATATAAAATAACTTCAACCATTTCTGCCGATATCGATATCTTTTATATTAATCCCGCGAAACTAGTACTGTAATGGCAAACAGAGGAGAATACATGGAGGCGTTCTTCGGTGTCGAACTCTACAAGAAGTTCGAAGACACGATCAGCGACCTTACCAATATCGAGTCCGACCTCAAAGACATCTCGAAGGAAGTCGCACGGTTCGGTACCTCGATGGAAGAACAGGACAGAATCGAAAGCGCACGGGAACTGCGTGCGATCATCTATGAATCCGCCCAGCAGGTCAAGGATGTCCGTACGTTCCTGGACTTCTATTTCTCGCAGTCCGAGGAACTCAGCCAGGTCATCCTGGAACGCGACGCATACATGCTCCTGCATCAGATCCACCAGTGGGACATGTGCGATGTCCGCGATCTGCGCAACTGGCTGCGTGATTTCAAGAAGGTCTGCGGAACAATCGGATACCGTATCGAAGACCTGATCAATTTCGATAAACTCACGCCATACTCCGTCCCCGAAGACGTGAAGAAATATCCGGTCTATGCGATGGACAAACACGGATACTGTCTCTGCGGCAAGAATTCCGACGACATAAAATACCTCGACGAAATCAAGGAAGAACTCGAAAGCAGACCGAAGACGCTCGCACGCGAATTCAAGATGCCGTCGAAGAAAGAATAATCCTGATGCACCATGCCAGCACCAAAGAAATCCAACCGGTTACGCGATGAAGAGAACTACCTGAAAGGCGGTATCGTTCCGGAAATCGATCCGGATTACTATATCGTCCGCCTGCGGGCACCTGCAGGCATGATGACACCGGACCAGCTGTCCGGCATCGGCAGGATCGCACGCAGGTTCGGCGTCGAGAATGTCCATTTCACCGCACGCCAGACCGTCGAACTCCTGCATGTGAAACATGACGACCTCAATGCGATGGCGAAATCGCTTGCGAACAACGGAACCCCGATCGGCGCAGAACGTGCCGAAGTCGTCAATGTGACCGGATGTCTCGGTACGAAACACTGCAAATACGCCGTCATCGATTCCCTGTCGCTCGCAAAGAAACTCGACGAGAAATTCTTCGGAAAAGAGATGCCGTGCAAGGTCCGTATCGCTATCTCGGCATGCCCGAACGGATGTACCAGCGAACGCCTGAATGAAATCGGAATCACCGGTCTGCGTAAACCCATCCGCAACACGGGTCTGTGTACCGGATGCGGTACCTGTACCTTCTATTGCCGCGAAAAGGCCATCAATATCACCAACGGCCTCATCGTCATGGAAAACAAGAACTGCATGCTCTGCGGATTCTGTATCCATGCATGCCCGTACCAGTACATCAACTTCGCCGATGCAGGATACCTGATCACCGTCGGCGGCAGACGCGGCAGACATCCGAAGGTCGGACGGACATTCTTCATCGCAAAGACCGAAGACGATGTCGTTGCCGTCGTCGACCGGCTCATCTACTGGATCTACCGGACGATGGCATCCGACAAGATGATGCCGGAACAGCTTACCGACGAAGAGTACGAATATTTCTCCGGCAAGGTCATGGACAGCATCAAGAAACTGGGCATCGAAGGATTCGTTCCAAGCAATGCCTACGCCCTAAAATAACTCTTTTTTTCTCATGGACGACCGTCCGCTGATCTACTGCAACAACGCGGCGACGACCTGGCCGAAACCGCAGCAGGTACGCGATGCCCTGCGTGAATCCCTGGACCTTCCGCCATACGGATCGGGACGGACAGCAGGAACCGAAGGCACCGACTATATTTCCCGGGCACGTGAATCCGTCGGCCGCCTGCTGAACGGGTCCGCAGACCGCATCTGTTTCACCCACAACGCGACCGACGCACTCAATCTCCTCATCGCCGGGTTCCTTGCGGGACATCACGGATGCCATGTCCTTACCACCGAACTCGACCACAACTCGGTTCTCCGCCCGCTGCATGAATTCCAGAGACAGAAGAAATGCACGTATTCCGCGATTCCGTTCACGGCGGAAACAGGAAAAGTCGATCCGGAAACCGTCGAAGGATATCTGACACCCGAAACAGAACTGGCGGTCCTGACACATGCAAGCAATGTTCTTGGGACCGTGCAGGACATCAGAAAAATATCAAGAATCCTGCATGACCATGGCGTGTTCGTCGTCGTCGACGGATCGCAGAGTGCCGGCCATATTCCCATCGATCTCCAGACGCTTGGAGCGGACGCCTTCGTCTTCACCGGACACAAAGGCCTCTTCGGTGTACCCGGAACCGGCGGGTTCTGGATAGACGATCCCGAGCAGGTGGAACCGACCCGCTACGGCGGAACCGGGTCGTTTTCGAACGACCTGGTGCATCCGCGCACGATGCCGGACCGGTTCGAGACCGGCACCCAGAACTATGCAGGACTTGCCGCACTTGCAGCAGGGATTTCCTTCGTCGAAGACCGGACGGTCGAAAAGATCCACGAACTGGGACTGCGGCAGTCTGCACGGATGATCGGTCGTCTGCAGAACTGTGAAGGACTGGTCATCCATCAGAATCATCCGGACATTCCGATCATTTCACTCAATGTTTCCGGCGTATCGTCCGAGGATCTGGGATTCATTCTTTCGCGGAAATACCATATCGTTACCCGGTCCGGTCTGCACTGCGCACCGCTGGTCCATCAGCGGCTCGGAAACACGGACGGCAGTCTGCGGCTGAGTCTGTCGGCACTGACGACCGATGACGAATGCGCTGCAGTATGTGCCGCATTCGAGGAAATGCTCGGGTGATCGTCTGTGAAACTGCTTTCTTCGCTTCAGCACAAGGCATGCGCCGACGGATCGTATATGAAAGAATATCAGATCAGTGAACCGCTGACCGAAGAGTTCTTCCGGTATCTGCAGCAGTTCGGAACCGTCGAACAGGTCTCGAAACTCGATGACGGCTACTATACGTTTTCCCGGAAAAACTGGTTTTCCATCAAAGGGCTGGTCGGCGATAATCGGGTGGAAGTACGGTTCAATCCGGCGACGATGGATGTCACGACGGATTTTCTCCGTATGCTGTTCGCCAAGTTCGGACCCGATCCCGACATCGCATACCTCAGAAAATGCATGGCGATACGCGATGCGGAAATTGAACGGATTCTGAAACACTGAAAAAGAACAATCCCTGAATCCGCCAAAAAGAGATATAGAGAGAAGAACCATAGTAGCAAATAGAGACAATGGCAGATACATCGACACCTAAAAATCCATTCGGAATCCCTGAAGAAAATTTCATCAAAGACTACAAGGAAACGATGAGGATATTGGATGAGGCAACACAAAATACTATCAAAAAAATGAATGAACTCAAAACATCCTCATCCGATTCGGCGATATAAAACTGGGTTTCCAAAAACATATCTCTCCCGCTGAAAAAAGCAGGAAAATCAATTTCCGCAGTTGATCTCTATCATGTAGAGAACCTATTTGACAGCCGCAAACCTCTGAAATAACCCCCTCCGATTTTTCCTTCTGTTCAGGCATTTCCGCTCTCGAGTATGGCGCTCAGGGCAATGCATCCATCACGAGAAAGTCCTTCAGTCTGATATGTTCGACCACCGCGGTCGAGTAATCCAGTTCATCGGCAGTTATCAGGATTTTCTTCTGGAGACCGTCAAGATGTCTGAATGCCGCGAATTCACGTTTGTATGCAGTGTCTTCGGCAACAGAATACGCGACCTGGACATAGTATTCCTTGCCGTCTTTTCGCGCAAGGAAATCTATCTCTTTTCCATCTCTTGTGGTATAGACCTGAAGATCGTAGCCGCGATATATCAGCTCGTTATACACGATGTTTTCCAGATTATGGGTAAGATCAAACCGCCGGTCGATATGGAACAGGGAATTGAATGCAACATCGGTATTGTAGAGTTTCCGATAGTACTGCAATACATGCTTTGCTTTTGTGGAATACTGGGCAATGGCGGAAATCGCATATGCATCTTCCAGATAGCCGATGTATCGGACAATGGTGGCGATCGAACAGTCCCATCCGTCCTTCTTCAGTTCCGTCTCGATTGACCGTGCAGAAAAGATACGGCTGTTCGAAGTGAAAACATAGACCGCCAGCCGTTTGAAAAGTTCCGGTTTTCTGATACGATAGCGGGCGATGATATCGTTGAGGATGATAGTGGTATAGAGATCGTTCAGATACTGACGCATGGCATCTTCGGTCGGATACGTCAGCCGCTGCGGAAATCCGCCCCACACGAGATAATCAGAAATCGATGCTTCTCTTCCCAGCTCCTTGAGGTATGCGCAGATTTCCGTATATACGAACGGATTGATGTGGAATGCGACATATCGTCCGGAAAGTTCACGGGTGAACTCAGAAGAAAGAAGTTTCGAATTGGAACCGCTGATAAACACCGAACAGTTCCTGATACGCAATGTCCGGCATACATTCTGCCATCCGTCGACACGCTGGACTTCGTCAAGGAATACATACAGCATTCCTTCCTTACGCCGGTCTTCGATGTACCGAAGGAGTGCATCGGCCTTCAGAAGGGACCCGAACGCAAGATCCTCGAAGTTGATATAGATGGCATTGTCCGTTTTTTCCTGTATCTCCGCATATATCTGCGAAAGAATGACGGATTTCCCGCATCGTCTGATTCCGGTGATGATCTTGATCAGATCGTCATCATAGAATGCACGAATCGGGGCAAGATAACGTTCTCGTTTGATCATGGTCTGAGGAGATTATGTGTATATGGCTATTAAACAAATCGGCACATTTCAGAAATTTGTTTAGTAATATTAAACAAATCAGTGTTTTTTGAAAATTTGTTTAGTAATATTAAACAAATAATCTGATATATATTTTTTGTTCAGCTGCAGAACGGTGCTGTACGCGATTTATTTAATTCAGGAAAAAAGACGGGAGACGGATTGGTGAAAATCCGTTTCCCGGAACGCATCCATCTTTGGCGGATACGCCAGTTCACTGCAGTGCCGGAATCTTCGTCTGTTTCGTCAGGAGAAGACCACTGCTGT
>DALTWN010000241.1 GCA_029987045.1 Methanocorpusculum sp. | reverse complement strand
GGATAAGCAGTGCAGTCTCTACCAATATTCCGCTGGAATATCTCGGAGAAGATGCCGTCAAGGATTACTACCGCAATGGAACGGCTCTATTTACGTTATCTGTTGAAGACAAATATGCTGCAAAGGCTGTTCATGAAATCAATGCGATGCTTGGAGAGCAGAATGTAGATATTTCCGGTATGAAGTTCGGTTCTGAGCATTCCGGTCATACCGGAGATGAGAGTCCGGTTCCGTTCGTAGGAGATGCTATTGAGACTGTCCGTTCTACAGCAAGCAATGTTGCCCAGATGGCCGGAATGACCGTGAGTATGGCATTCTCAAGCGACACCATCGAAGCAGATCTGGTAAAAGTTCTTGCTGCAGCAGTTCCGCTTGTTCTTATTGTTCTCATTCTTACTACATCATCATGGATTGAACCGGTTTTGTTCCTGTTTACGATAGGTGTCGCTGTTGTTATCAATATGGGAACCAACATCATCTTCGGTGAAATCTCCTTTATTACCCAGGGTATTGCTGCTCTTCTGCAGCTTGCAATAGCCATTGATTATGCGATTTTCCTTCTGCACCGGTTCAATGAAAACAGGAAAACCGGTATGGAGGCACAATCATGTATGGCTCTGTCAATGAAACAGGCGGCAACCTCCATCTGGGCATCGGGTATTACCGCTGCCCTCGGCTTTGTATCTCTGATGGTCATGCGTTTCCAGATAGGGCCGGATATCGGATGGGTAATGGTAAAAGGTATTTTCATCAGTCTTCTCTGTGTGTTTACTCTTCTGCCGGCTATCACCGTCTGCTGCACGAAAATTATCGAAAAGACACATCACAGATCCTTCATCCCTGATCTGCACAAACCGGTGCAGAAACTGAAGAAGTTCGGTATTCCTGCAGTAATTATCATGATGATTGTCTTCGTTCCCTGTGTTATCGCAACCGAAAGCAATCATTACATTTATGCTGATGTTCTTGACGGTCCGGATACACAGGTTGGTCAGGATAAACAGGCGATTAAGGATACCTTCGGAGACTTCTCGGCAATGGTCCTGATGGTTCCGAACGGCAACTCTGCTTATGAACGGGCTATGATTCCTCAGATAGAAAATATATCTGTGGTAAATAAGATTGTATCATACAGTAAAACGGTAGGTACTGAGATTCCGCAGCAGTATCCGAATCAGGAAACCATATCAAAACTGATATCTGCGAATTATACCAGGTTTATAATTACAGTAAATACTCCTATCGAATCAGATGAAGCATTTGCAGCGGTGGAATCACTTCGTGCCATTGGTGAACAGTATTACCCCGGAAAGTGGGCACTTGCAGGCGAAATTGTAAACGGTTATGATATGCGTCAGTGTGTTCTTGAAGATGATCTGCTCGTAAATATTGTAAGTATCGGTGGAATTTTCATTGTTCTGATGCTTATCTTCAGGTCACTCTTTACACCGATAATTCTCCTGTTTGCTATTGAATCTGCAATCTGGATTAACTGCGGTATCCCGTACTTCTTAGGACAGGATATGTTCTACTTTGCCCGTATGATTATCTTTGCACTTCAGCTCGCAGCAACGGTGGATTACGGTATATTGATAGCGGACAGGTACTTTGTGTTCAGGAAGACATTGCCGAAGCATGAGGCAATAACAGAAACGATGTGCGCCTCATCGATATCGGTTCTCACATCCGCGGTGATTCTCTTCATCTGCGGTCTTGCACTGGCATTCCTTTCCTCGAATGTGCTGCTGAGTGCATTAGGTGTTC
>DALTWN010000240.1 GCA_029987045.1 Methanocorpusculum sp. | reverse complement strand
TCGGCATCGACCCGCTGCAGGTGGCAAGCGGAGGCAAATGCGTCATGGGCGTCGCACCGGAAGCAGCCGACGCGGTTCTTGCCGCACTGCGCAGTCATCCTTACGGCAAGAACGCGAAGATCGTCGGCGAAGTCGTCGAAGGTTCCGGTGTCGTCATGCTTACCAGAATCGGCAGCGAACGGTTCATCGAACCGCCGATGGGCGACCCGGTCCCGCGTGTCTGCTGATTTTTTCAGGATTTTCCTCTTCTTTTTTTCCGGTGTCTCGTGTGATGGGAGGACTGCGCTTTTTTTCGGATAGATTTCATATTTCCGAAATCTTTTCGGTAAACCTTCAATAAGGCAAAACAATTTCGGAGCGGGTATATACGGACCAAAGAAAAAAGAATGGAACAATGCAGAATACAGATACCGCGATGCCGTTATCCTCGCTCAGGAAAGGAGAGACCGCATCCATCGTCGGGTTCGCGGAAACGAACCTGGATATATGCAACCGGCTGTTCGAACTGGGATTCGTCAACGGGTCCACAATAACCGCGAACGGCAAGGCACCGTTCGGCGATCCGCTCATCTTCACCATCCACGGGGGAAAACTCGCCCTGCGAAAGGAAGACGCACAATATGTCCTGGTGAGAAGACCATGAATAAACTCCGTATCGCGCTCGTCGGCAATCCGAACTGCGGAAAATCCACGCTGTTCAACAATCTGACAGGACTCCGCCATCATACCGGCAACTGGTCGGGAAAAGTCGTCGAACGGGAAGCGGGAAAGGTCACCTATAAGGACTACACCTTCGATATCACCGACCTGCCGGGGTCATACAGTCTGTCGTCGCGTACCTTCAACGAGAAGTTCGCGGCGGATTTCCTGCTCCAGGAAAAACCCGATGCCGTAATCAATATCGTCGACGCATCGCATCTGGAAAAGAACCTGTTCCTGACCCTGCAGCTCGCGGAAATCGGGATTCCGGTCATCGTCGCCCTCAATATGAGCAGGTTCGCGGAAAAGGACGGCATCTTCGTCGACGACCGCAGACTCGGCGAAATGCTCGGTCTTCCGGTGGTCAGGATCGAAGCGGTATCGAAGAAGGCACGGACCGTCATCTTCGATGAAGTCATCCATATCCATGAACATGCACTGGATACGCACGGCGAATACGTACATACGCATGTCCACAAGGACAATCATGAAGTAATCGTCGACAACGAAACCACGCATCTGCACGGCCCCTCGGACGCCCAGCCGCATACGCATACGCTCACCCACAGTCACGCAAAGACCATCCATTACTACGACGAATCCCTCGAGTTCCATATCGCCGATCTGTCGGCGGAAGGAATGACGCGGTGGGAAGCACTGGAAACGCTGATCCACCAGACCCTGGACGAAGAGACGCACACGTTCGTCACCCGCCGGCACCTGGAAGAAGAGTACGGCGGACTGTCGCTTACGGAGATCATATCGTCGCAGAAATACCGGTATATCGCCGAAATCATCCGCGCGTCGGTCACCGTCAAGGGAACCGTCCGCGAACGGGTCACGCAGGCGATCGATTCCGTCGTCATGAACCGGATTCTTGCGATTCCCATCTTCCTTGCGGTCATGTTCGTCATCTTCCAGATCGTGTTCGTCGTGGGAAGCCCGATCCAGGGGCTGCTTGCCGAGTTCTTCACCTGGCTCGGCACCGTGGTGACCGCCCCGCTCGCGGATGCACGCGCATGGATCAGTTCACCTTTACTCTTACAATTGATAACAAACTTAATGCAG
>DALTWN010000239.1 GCA_029987045.1 Methanocorpusculum sp. | reverse complement strand
CAAAGTTTACAGGAATCCTTGCATTTTTCTGCATCTGCACGCAGATAGGTGTCGAGCAGTTCAAGTGCTCCGGATGGACATACAGAGACACATGCACCGCAATAGTTGCATATTTCGTGGTGAATGGTAACGGTCATGATATTCAGCAGATAATAATATACATGTCTGCATTCAGAGATTAAAATGTTTGATATCCTTTGAGAGGAAATATATAGAACAATGGAAGAAAAAAAGCGACATTCTATTGCCCTTGAGCCGGGAAAAAAACCGGGATTAATGTATATTGTCCTGATGGTTGTTGCTCTCGGGTGTGTCATCTATGGCGTATACGGTCTGGTTACCGGTCTGTGGTGACAGACCCCAGACGGTAATTCTCTTATACTGATAGAACTAATTAGATAAGGCAATTAATGTGCACCGATGGGGTAGCCAGGATATCCTTATGGCCTCCGGAGCCATGGACGCGGGTTCGAATCCCGCCCGGTGCGTTCTCTTTTGAAAAATGTTGAAAAATAGAAGGTTATTCGATTATCTGTGAATCAGCATACCGGTCTTCCGTAGATAAGAGGAATTCAGGACTGTGTGTCAATGCATTCTTTGCACAGATATCAATGCACTGACCGCAGAAGATACAGTTTCCGACATAGATCCTGATTCGTTTCTGCGGCCGTTCGCCTTCCTTTGCCGGATAGACTGTCTGTTCAATTGCGTGTGCAGGACAGACTTTCATGCATAGGCCGCATCCGGTACAGATTTCACGGTTATAGACAAGTTTGCCGCGCTGATCCTTCGGCGATTCGACCGGAGGAACAATCGCTGCTTCTCCCTTCCCTACCTTCTCAAGGAAGCCAGTGATGGTCTTCGGCAGATATTTTGCCGGAAAGAGGTTGGTTACCGGTTTCTTAAATGCCTGTTTGATAATTTCTGGAAGCATCGGAAGCATTTTAGATCACTCCTGCAAGACCAGCATCTACAAGGAACAGTATGAGAGCTACAAGGGCAAGACCGCCTAAGATAAACCAGTAGAACTTGACAACCTGGGTGATTCTAAAGCGTGCCATCATGGTTCTAAAGACCGTAACGGAGATAACCATAATCACAATAACCTTCACGAGGAAGAACGCGATATCAATCGCAATTGCTCCTGCTCCACCGGTTAATCCAAATACCGGAGACAGATTCCAAGGCAACAGGATTGCCACACCGAATGCGATAATGGCAACTGTCTTTACTGCCTGTGCAAGGGAGAACATACCAAGGTTTCTGCCGGAATATTCTGCAAGAATACCGCCGGTGAGTTCGGTCTCAGCTTCTGGTGAATCGAACGGAACCTTTGACAGTTCACCAGGCGTAATCCAGGCAAACATGATCAGCAGAAGAACGATGGCAATGATACCACAGGGACCGCAGACCGACCAGATATCGATGTTCATCAGTGTCGTTAGAGAGAACGGATCTTCGACGCCGGAAACCATAAGACGCCAGGCAATCAGGATAACTACCGCAGCCAGCGGCAGTTCGTAGGCAATCATGGAAACCATTTCACGCTGGGCTCCGACGGTTGCATAGGGTGAACCAGATGCGAATCCGCCAATAACGAGACACAGGGAAGGAATCAGCAGGAGATAGAGTACCAGAATCATATCGCCTGCGCCGCCAAGAGCAGGAGCAATACTGCCGAATGGCAGATAGAGCAGTACGGCAATCGATGCAGCGAGTGCAAGGACCGGCATCATGTTAAAGAGGAACGGCACTGCATTTTTCGGAACGATATTCTGTT
>DALTWN010000044.1 GCA_029987045.1 Methanocorpusculum sp. | reverse complement strand
CTCCGGTATCCATAGAGAACAGCCTGATACAGCGTACGTTTATCTGCTTCCCTATAGTTTAGGGGTGCATTTTTCGGACGTAGGAAATTCACAGTTACGTATCCTCTTTTCGATTCATCTATTATTTTTTGGTTTTCATAGGATAAATATATCCATTTCCGTCCAGAAGACTCCGGATTTCCTACCGGACTTATCCCCGTGATTCAGGTGAAAATCTGCCTGAATTCCGGCATATTTCCTTGAGAGAATAAGAAAGTTTTTATTAGCGTCTCTCCTAGTATCTATTGTATGAAAACCGTGAAAAAAATCACATTGCTTGTGGTTGCAGCAGCAGTCGTAATCGGCTGTATTTTTGCTGCGGGATGTACTGGTGACGGTACTCCTGCCGAACCGACACTCACTATCTCTGTCGAAAAAACAGGCGGATATACGTACAACGTTGGTGACAAGTTCTCCATCACGTTACCATCGAACCCGTCTACCGGCTACTCATGGCAGGTAACTACCGTAGCTGATGGTCTTACCTATGAAGAAATCGAATCGGCTGACGTAACCGGTTCGGGAACCACTGGTGTTTCTGTAACCGGTCCGCAGACCGTTGGTGCACCAACGTCACAGACCTTTGTCTTCTCGGGAACGAAAGAAGGAAACCAGCCGTTTGAAATCTCTTACGTCAGATCTGGAGAAGATGCAGGTATCTATGTCTACAGCGATTTCATGATCGTGAAGAACGACGGTGAGCCGAACTACGGCAGCTTTGTTTATGACGGTGTCTATGTTCCGACCGTCGGTGACAAGGTCAGGGTTATGGTTGCAGGAACTCCGGCATCTACTGGCCATGTATGGAAACTCCACCCGTCAGAGGGACTTACCGTTCTTAGTGAAGCATTCGTCGCAGCAGATTCTGAACTTGCAGGTGCAAGTGGAATGTATATCTGGACGTTGACTGCAACGCAGCCGGGAGTCTATGAAATCATTGGTGAATGTTCAAGAGGCAACGAAGCAGATGTCGCATCTGGTTTCTTCTTACCGATTACCTTCCAGGCAAAATTAAGCTAAACGAGTGATTCAAAATGAAGAAATCAATTATCTTTGGTCTGCTGGGAATTGCACTGGTTCTGTGCATATTCTCCGGCGCTGCAGCAGCGGCACTGGGTGGAAATTCCCTGAGTGTTAGTATCACTACCACTCCATCTGATGCCTATGTGAAATTCGTTGGTAACGATGGATCTCTCATCGCATCCGGCTATACTCCGTACACGTATACCTGTCATTCCGGAACAGCTGATTTCGGAAAGACTGGTAGATTCATCGTCAGTAAGAGCGGATATGAAACAGAAACAGTTACTACGATTACTGCAAACGAATGGAATAAAGCAGCACAGGGAGGATACGAAGAAAGCCATTCCATTACACTGACACCGATTGCAACCGGTACAGTCGATATCGCATCCAACCCGTCCGGTGCGAATGTCAAGATTGACGGATCCTACTATGGTGTCACACCGTTCGTTACCTCCCTCTCTCCGGGAAGCCACACTGTCACCCTTTCGAAGAGCGGATATTCTTCGTATTCGACCTCGGTATATGTCAAGTCGAATGAAGTGACATACATCGATGCAACACTTTCGAGTACCTCTGGATATATCGCAGTCAGTTCCTACCCGAAGGGAGCATCTGTCTACATCGACGGTTCGTATGTCGGTGAGACCGACTGTACGGTTTCTGCAAGTACGGGCACCCACTCAATCACCATTACCAAATCCGGCTACGGATCCTACGGATCCAAGATCAATGTGGTTTCCGGTCAGGTTTCCACTGTTTCCGCAGTTCTTCCGGAATCAACTCAGAAAGGATATGTTGAAGTAGCATCATCCCCGGCAGGAGCATCTGTCTATATCGATGGCGGATATGTCGGTATCACGCCGAGCAACGGTTACCTTGATGCAGGCTCTTATTCGACGTCCGGATCTCACTCGATCCAGCTGAGACTTGCAGGATACGAGACCTACTCGTCTTCCTTCACGACCAGTACCACCTCAACCGTGGTTATTGCGCCGACCCTTACTCCGGACAAATCAACCAAGGGAACGATTCATGTCACCTCCAGTCCGGTAGGTGCAACAGTAACTGTTGATGGTACCTACTATGGAACCACTCCGATTTCCGTACCGAACCTTAACCCGGGAAGCCACACCGTTAAGGTATCTGCAGCAGGATACGTCGACAGTATTCAGACGGTAAGTGTGAATGCAGGTCAGTATGTCGAATACCCGGTAACGCTCTACACTGCATCTCCGACCTCCTCAAGCCCGGCACCGATTCTTGGTGTCCTGGTAGGTCTTGCAGCAGCAGGCGTATTCTGTGCACTGAGAAGAAGAGAATAACTCTTCTTTTCTCACCTTATTTTTCTCTTTTCTCGTTGTTCTGCAGGGTTTTTCGTGCCGCGTTTCCTTGAAGAAGGCCCCCCTAACCTATATCCCTTGCAATATCCTATACATAATAATCTATGGAGCCAACGGAAAGCACCTATCAAGAGATCATCGAGATGCTTTTGTCCAATCCGCAGCGGAGCGTCCAGGAGTGCAAACTCTCGATATGTCGCAAATATTCGCTGGATGCGATGCCGAAGAACTCCATTATTCTCAAGACCGCAGAAATTGTCTGTCCTGACCGGTACGAGTATCTGCGTGAACGTCTGCTGGTAAAACCGACCCGTACGCTTTCGGGGGTTGCACCGATTGCCGTCATGACGTCTCCTGCTCCCTGCCCTCATGGCAAATGTCTTCCGTGTCCCGGCGGACCGGATCATGTGTTTCATTCGCCGCAGAGTTATACGGGAGAAGAACCGGCGGCACTGCGTGCACGTCAGAATGAATACGATCCGTACCGGCAGGTCACGGCACGGTTGTCGCAGTTCCAGTTGCTCGGACACCATGTGGACAAGGCTGAACTTATCGTCATGGGCGGAACGATGACCGCACGTGAACCGGAGTATCAGACCTGGTTCGTATCGCAGTGTCTGAAAGCCATGAACGAATACAGCGGTGCAGTATCGCATGCCGCGTCGGTGAATGAACTGATGACCGAAAACGAACAGTCTTCGGTCCGGTGCATTGCGACGACCTTCGAGACCCGTCCGGACTGGTGTCGGGAAGACCATATCAACCGGATGCTGGATTTGGGTGTTACGAAAGTCGAGCTGGGATTCCAGCATACCGATGACGAGTTGCTGACGCTGAATAAACGCGGTCATACGGTGGCGGACAGTGTGCTTGCAAACACGCTGCTTCGCGATGCCGGTATCAAGGTCGGGTTCCATGTGATGCCGAATCTCTACGGCAGCACGCTGGAACGTGACCGAAAAATGTTCGACGACCTGTTCGCCGATCCGCGGTTCCGTCCGGATTTCCTGAAGATTTATCCGACGCTGGTCACACCGGGTGCCGAACTGGAAGAGCTGTGGAAGACGGGTGAATATGTCACGTATGCGGAAGATGATCTGATCGATTTGTTGGCGTATGCGAAGTCACGCCTGCCGGAATATGTGCGTCTTCAGCGTATCCAGCGCGATATTCCTGCGAAACTGATCGTATCCGGATCACGCCACGGCCATATCCGGCAGATGGCACAGGAACGGCTGGAACGGAACGGAGGCAGATGTCACTGTATCCGGTGCCGTGAGATCGGCAGACGTCCGTCGCATGCGGCGGAATCCGAGGAGACGCTCGTCTATGACTGCTGCGGCGGCAAAGAACAGTTCCTGTCGACCGTCGCAGGAGAGGCGCTGATCGGATTCGTCCGGCTGCGGTATCCGGGCCGTGTGTTCCGGGAAGAACTGGATGGAGCGGCACTGGTGCGTGAACTCCATGTATACGGAAGTATGGTGCCGCTGGGTGAATCCGGGGTCGGTGATGAACGGCAGCACCGCTCGTACGGAAAGAATCTGCTTTCCCGTGCGGAAACCACCGCAAAAGCCGATGGATTCTCGAAAATGGCCATTATGGCAGGCGTGGGCGTTCGTCCGTATTACCGTAGACAGGGATATGAACGAAGAGGACCATATATGATTAAAGATCTCTGAGGCGACAGTGAAACCCGCTACCATCGATTTCGTGAAAAAACGGTTTGCGACCTATTACAACGGAAATCTGAAAGGAGCGGGAGCTGTCTATACCCCGACCTCCATGGAACAGCGTGAATGGGGTTTCCTCTTTTTCAATGAATCGGTCAAATCGGGAATGCGCCGTCATCTTGCGTTTTCTTCCGCCGACGATCTGCAGACATATCTGAAGGCGATGACGCCGGCGCATGTCTATTATTCGACCGCGTATTATGCGCATCCGTCGGCACCGCAGATGGCGGACAAGGGGTGGCTGGGGGCAGAGCTCATCTTCGATCTTGATGCCGACCATATCCTGCATGCACCGTACGATGTCATGCTTTCCCGTGTCAAGGACGAACTGTTCAAACTGATCGATATGCTGACCGGGGAACTGGGATTCAATCGCAATGATTTGAAGATCAACTTCTCCGGCGGCAGAGGATACCATGTCCACATCCCGCTGTTATCGGTCCGTGACTGGAACAGTTCGGAACGTCGGGAACTGACGAATTATGTCTCGGGAACCGGGATTACCTCTGCGGTCCTGTTCGCCGACGGCGAGTATGTCGGATGGAAGAAACGGTTCGCGGAAGCGGCGGAGGAGGAACTTGCCCGAGTATCGGCCTTGCCGCCGGCGGATGCGCAGAGTTATCTTATGGCGTTTCCGGGATTTACGGAACGGAATGCACTGCTCTTTACCAAGATGATTCCGGCACTGACGGGAAAGCTGAAGCAAAATCCTTCTTCTTTAAAAGACAATAATTTACTGAAAGCCGTGTTGAACCCTGAAACCAACCCCCAGTTCCGCGAGAAGCTGCTGGCACGTGCAGCCCAGGCTGACGAACCGGTAACGACGGATATCAAACGTCTGATCCGCCATCCGGGATCTCTGCATGGCGGATCTGGCATGCGTGTCGTTCCTCTGGACCTGGACGATCTTGCGGATTTCGATCCGCTGGTCGATGCGGTGGTGTTTGGCGAGACGCCGGTAACGGTCACCTGCAGTTTCCCACTAGAAATGAAGATGCTCGGAAACACGTATACGCTCGAAAAAGGAGTGAATAAGGTTCCCGAGGCACTGGGCATGTTCCTCTGCTGTCGCGGAATCGCCGAATATGGAAGTGATGCGTGATGGGTAAACTCACCGTTTCCGATCTTCACGGATATCTTCTCGACGAACGCAGCCTTGGCAGTCTCGGTGAGATTCCTGCGAATCTCTATGAAGAGATCACCGGCGAGATCGCACGGATCCTGCATGAAGCGTCATCTCTGCCTGACCCGTTCTCTGAAGGAGTACAGAGCCTGATCAAGGAAAAGGAAAGTCTGCGCGAGTTCCTGCGCGATATCTACTCGTTGCGGACGCGAAAGATCGTATCGCTTGCTCTTGCAGCCTCCAACGGGGAGGAAATCGACCGGAATCAGCTGCGGATGATGGTCAGCGGAGAACGCGCGCTCTACCAGGTGGTGTTTGAGTCCTGTACCTCCTGTAGAAAAGCTCTTTTAGATGGAAAACAAACAATTGAAGTCACTGCTTACAATTATGCCGCACCGGACAGTGCCGCGGTTGTGACTGCTTCACCCACACCTGCGGAAATTCCGGCGGATTCGGACGATTTCAGTGAAATCGAGCAGGAATCCGATGCGAGCCGTGCAGACACTGCTCCAGATCGGAATCGTGTTGTAGCGATTCGGTCCCCCATATCAGAATTCCAGGATTTATCCGGAAGGATTTACACTCTTTCGCCAGGAGATGTTGTATCCCTGCCGCAATCAATGGCAGATATTCTGTGTAAAGACAACAAAGCATTAAGTATTCGTATTCGCTAATAAATACTGATATTTAGTGAGACCGGCATGTAGACTACGTGCGGGTCTTTATCCTTAGAAGAGGTAAATATGAAGAAACCAGTAAAATTCAACACTTACTGCCCATACTGCAGAAAGCACACTGAGCATGAAGTTGAAAAGGTAAAGAAAGGAAAGACGACCGGTATGCACTGGATTGACCGCCAGAAAGCACGCAGAAGCAAATTAGGTAACCGCGGTAAGTTCGGCAAGGTTCCGGGAGGAGACAAGCCGACCAAGAAGATCAACGTCCGCTACCGGTGCAAGGAGTGCGGCAAGGCACACCTGCGTGAAGGTTTCAGAGCTGGTAAATTCGAACTTACGGAGTGATTAGGTATGGTAAAAGCAGCACGCGAAAACCGGAGCAAATTCTTAAAAATCAAATGCCCTGAGTGTTCCAACGAGCAGATCATCTTCGAGAAGGCAACCTCTGTCATCGAGTGTGCCAAGTGCGGAAAGATCCTCGCTGAACCGACTGGCGGTAAAGTAGCTCTTAACGCTGAGATTGTTGAAACCTTCGAGTAAGCAGAGGGTTTTATTCCATGAGTGAACGAGACTGGCCGCAGGAAGGAGAACTTGTCGTATGCAGTGTAACCGAAGTCAAGGACTTCGCTGCATTCGTTACCTTGGATGAGTACGACAAGCATGAAGGACTTATTCCTATTGCAGAAGTAGCCCGCGGATGGATCAAATACATCCGTGACTACGTGCGGGAAGGACAGAAGATTGTCTGTAAGGTTCTGAATGTAGATTCTGCCCGCGGTCATATCGATCTCTCTCTCAAGGATGTCAACGATCACCAGCGCCGTGAAAAGATCCAGTTCTGGAAGAACGAACAGAAAGCCCAGAAATGGATCGGGTTTGCAGTAACGGAATCTGGCATTCCTGAAGAGAAGTTCAAGGAAGCAATCTATGCCAGATACTCGTCGCTCTATGATGCGTTCGAGGATCTGGCACTTGAACCGGAAAAGACTGCCGCAAAATTCGATTTACCGAAAGCAGGTGTCTCTGCTCTCGTAAAACTGGCAGCGGAAAATGTCAGGGTCCAGAAAGCTACCGTTACCGGCACGCTGGTTCTGACATCCAACAAACCGGACGGTGTCAATATCATCCGCCGTGCACTGCGCAGTGCGGAACCGAAGATTGACGGTGCGGAAATCGAAATTCAGTACCTTGGTGCACCGAACTACCGTATCAAGGTAACCTCGACCGATTACAAGAAAGCTGACCGCGCTCTTACGAAAGCGGCAGAAGCAGCAATCGGTGTCATGGAACGTGCAGGCGATTCAGGCAGTCTGCAGAAACAGAAATAAGGTAGTTTGTCATGCATGGTCACATACGCGAATGCAAACGTGATCATGTCTATACTCTTTTAGATACCTGTCCCGTATGCGGCGAACCGACCGTCTCGGTTCATCCGGCACGGTATTCCCCTGAAGACCGCTACGGCACCTATCGGAGGAAACTTTTGTATGAAGCAGGTAAACGTTGACTGGATAGAAGAAAACAAAGCGCTTGTCAAAAACGGATGTATCGGTATTGCAGGACTCCCCGGTGTCGGGCATGTCGGTAAACTGGTCGTGGATCATCTGGTCCGTATCCTGAAAGCGAAAAAGATTGCCGAACTCACGTCGACGTTGTTCCCTCCGCAGATGTATCTCTCGGAAGATGGAATCATCAGATTCCCCCGCAATG
>DALTWN010000043.1 GCA_029987045.1 Methanocorpusculum sp. | reverse complement strand
TTGAATTTTGCTAAATCCCAAGGAAATATGGGTATTTGGGGGTATCTTTAGATTTGTATGTTGGTTCTTCTCTTGTTGGATATTATACTCTTGTTCCAGATACTTTGGAACGTGGCAATGTCAGTCCATCCGATTCTATTGAAAGTTATCCGTACCGGAAATATCCAGCTCATAAACTTGCTAGACTTGCGGTTGACAAAAAATTTCAAAAGAGAGGGTATGGTGGTAAATTACTCGGAGAATTTTTCAGTGATGTTTGGGAACTTATTGCTGCAGAAGGGGGGCGATTTATTACGGTTGATGCATACAATTATGCTGTAGATTTTTACAGCCATTACGGTTTTTGTCTTGTTGAATCTGCAAAAGGTAATGAGACTGTTCCGATGTATCTTGATGTTTCTAAATATTACAGATAATTGAAAGAATTTTCGAGATACACTTGGTATTGGCTATCGGGTATTCGTGTAGAGATACGTATCTGATTGGGCCGACTGACTGTCGGTAAAAAAGAAGATGGTTAGTGTCTTCTTGCAAGGAAGACTGCTGCTGCGCCGAGACCGGCAATGATTCCTGCGATCGGCAGCGGGGTCTTTGCGGTCTCTTTCTGGTTCAGGTCGCTGAAGACTTCCGGAACGACAAAGACCTTGTCCGGGGTTCCGTAGACCTGGCCGTTGACGATTTCGGTCTCTTTGGTGCTGACGATCCATCCGTTATCGGTATAGGAGGTTCCTGCAAGATTGAACAGTGTCTTGTCGGTGGTTTCCGGTGCGTTCGGGTTGCCGACGATCGAGGTCGAGATCTTCACCGGATCCGCATTCGCTGAAATCGTTCCGCGTCCGACGAGAATGCCGACGTTCGTGGAATATCCTTCGATACCGCCGACGACGCGGGAACTGACCAGTTCACAGTTCCGGGTGTTTGCTACAGTGATAAGAATCGGTTTGTTGGTCGATCCGATGAATCCGCCGACATACTCTTCGATCTCGCTTTCCACGACCGTGTTCTCGACCTTGGATGCGATACCGGTGAATATTGCACGGTATGTGTATCCTGCGATACCGCCGACGCTGTGCTTGTATGCCTTGACTTCCGAATTGGTGACCAGACAGTTGTCGAATGTTGCCTCGGATCCGCCGTATCCTGCGATACCGCCGACATAGTTGTCGTAGAGGGATTCGATGTAGCAGGTGTCGACCGTACAGCTGTTCAGGAACACATCGGTGAATGCATAGCCGATGATACCGCCGCTGCCGCTCTTGCCGCAGATGACAACGGTATTCTTTGCGCTGCAGCCGGCGAAGGCAGTTTCATCATCGGCATATCCGACGATACCGCCGGTGTAGTCGGCGTTCGCACAGACGATCGTACAGTTCTCGACGGAACATCCCAGCAGATATCCTTTGACGACGAGACCGGCGATACCGCCGACATCACCGGTACCGACACTGGTGACATAGACGGTGGTGTCGCGGACATGACAGTTCTCGATGGCCGAGTCGCCGAGCGAGTAGCCGATGACCGCACCGGTTATCGGATTCGGAGACACAATCGAGGAATCAACGATGTTCAGGTTCTTGATGACACAGTTGTTTCCGGTGTAGAACAGACCGTTTCCGGTGGAATAGAGTCCGCTGATGGTGTGTCCCTGACCATCGAATGTACCTTCGAACGGAGTCTCGGTAGATGGTCCGATCGAGGCGAAATTCTTGAGGTTCAGGACTTCTTTTATGTCTTTGAGGTTGGTGTTCATCTGGATATCGGCACCGAGCAGAATGGTCTTTCCTGCGAAGGTGTCTGTTCCGGATGCGACGATCTGGGAAAGACCTGCGAGATCCTCTGCGGTCGAAACCGTGTAGGGGCTCTGGTGGTCGGTGTACCAGGCAGTGCTCGGAGTATACGCCATATCTGCGGCGACAGCTCCGGTCATCAGGATCAGAGAGACTGCCAGTACGAGAACCGGCAGTGCTCTACGGACCAGCGTGCTGGTTCCGCGGTTCTTTGAATGCTCCATGGATGGCATGGTCTAGTAGTTGATTTTTTCGTGATATTAACATTCCTACTCTATATGTCCTGAGGAATGTACGGTACCGCTGTCTACAGCTGATATCCGGCCTGATTCGTTCAGTGTTCCTTTCTATTCGTCAGTGCTCGGAGTTTTTCTGTTGCCGCATCCAGCAGATGTTCGTTTTGGAAGAACATGACGAGATAATGGGGGAGATAGGTGATTGCTCCTTTCCGGTGAATGTTTCCCTTGCAGAAAACAATTGCCTGCGATACTTCGGTGTCTTTCTGGTCCAGGACATTGTCAAGAGCCTTGTGCTTGTCATAATCCTCCCCCGATTTGATTTCGACAAGTATGATTTCCGCCTGTCTTTCGACAATGAAATCGATTTCACCGACGAGTTTCTTGCCATAGTAATAGAGCGGAAATCCATTTGCTACCAGCTGTTGTGCAAAGATGTTTTCAAGAATGCTTCCTTCGTTCACCCGGTAGTTGCCGCTGATGATCTGGAACTGGATGTCATTGGAACAAAGTGCACACAGCAGACCGGTATCACAAAGGAAATACTTGAACAGGTTCCGCTGCCGGTTGATTTCAAGCGGATGCTTGAGGTCCCGGAGATTGTAGCAGGGAAGAGCCACACCCGCATCGGTCAGCCAGTTGAAACAGCTTTCGTATCTATTCATACGTGCAGTTTTTGTCAGATCGGACAGCATGAACCGTTTGTTTTTGCTGTTCAGTTCTGCCGGCATCTGATTAAATATCGTCGTAATCTTTGCCTTGTTGTTACGCGAATATTTCTGGATATCCAGCCGGTAGAGTTTGAGAATCGCGGTCTGGATCCGGACGACTTCATGGATGTCCCGGGTAGTGACATAGGTTTGTACAGCAGCAGGCATTCCGCCGACGATGAGATATTCTGTAAAGAGATTCTGCATCATTTCATGAATTGTCTGATCCACTTCGGTCCGTGATTCGTAGGATTTCTTCAGAAGAGCGAATGTTTCCGGTTGAACGCCGTTTGCTATGGCGAATTCTTCGAAGTCCATCGGATACATCGTCTGTATCTCTTCGAATCCGACGGCATAGGAAGGAACATTCTGATAGTTGATTCCCAGCAGTGATCCCGACTCGATGTAGTCGAACCGCCCGTCTTCGACCAGGAATTTGATGGCCGTGCGTATCCGTGGACATTCCTGGACTTCATCGAAAAATATCAGGGTTCTGCGGGGAGGGAGGGGTTTCCGGAGAAACGCAGTCAGTTTGCTGATGAGCGTTTCCGCATCCAGATTGCCGTCGAAAATTGTTTTTGCAGACGGTGATGTAATGAAATTGATCTCCGCGAAATGTTCGTAGTGTTTCTGTGCGAAATCCCGGATCAGCGTTGTTTTTCCAATCTGCCGTGCCCCTTCAACAAGTAGTGCCGGCTTCTTTTCTGCTATCTTCCAGTGTTCAAGATACGTACTGAATTTTCGAAACAGCATGGTGTTTTCCCGTTATTCTTCTCTATTTGCCGTAGAATGCCCAATATGACGGATAACTAGACACATGTATTTATTTTATAGTATATAAACGAGTCCTTATTGTGCGACGTTTTTCTTGATTTTTTACTCTGTTGTTGAGACGTTTTTCTCAAATTTTATGGGAGGTTATGCAACGTTTTTCCTACGTATTCAGAGGAACTCTTCCAGCGTATGTGCCGAGACGGTCTTCTGCGATCCGCGGATACGCAGGTCTATCTGTCCGGAGAAGGTCTTCTCCATTGTCTCGAGCCTGCCCTCGGTCATCAGTCCGGCGAACTCCCGGATCATGGCTCCGGTATCGTTCCTGTTTCCTGCATGCAGAGCGGAAAGATACCTGCTCCGGTTTTCCGCCCCGATGATCATGCGGGGATATCCTGACCGTTCAAGCAGATAATTCAGCAGTTCCCGCCCTACGCGTCCGTTTCCGTCGGCGAACGGATGGATGGTCTCGAACCGGTAGTGGAACAGTACGGCGCATTCGAAGGGATGGTATCCGTTCCGGATCATCTGATAATACCAGGCGACAAGACCGGTCAGTTCATCCTCGATGAGCAGAGCGGGTGTTACCTGATAATCGTATCCCGAGATGAGGATATTGTCGGCGGTACGGAACTCCCCCGGGTCCGGAAGGATATTTGCCATGATCAGGCTGTGGAGTTTCTTCATGAATGTGAGTGTGATCTTTCCTGTATACGTGTCCCGGTATTTTTTCACATTCAGATAGTTCTGCACTTCGAAGACTTCGCGTGCCGGTTTTCCGCCGGGCAGAATGCCGTAATCGAGGAGATTCGTCGTATCGCCGTAGGACAGCGTGTTTCCTTCGATTGCCGTTGTTCCGTGGATATATCGGTACTCAGCCTCCTTCTCGAAGCATGCCATCTCACCGGCGGGAATCAGATTCCGGAGATGGTTGTAGAGATACCTGAGACATTCGACATCGTCAGCGTTCCATGCTTCCGGATACTGGGATTTCAGCGCCTCGTGCCGCGCCTGCAGATATTTTTCCCGGATCTTCGTTTCGCTGTCGTGGATATGGTCTGCGAGGAACGCGGTTATTTCTTCTTCTGCCGGTTTCCTGCCGGAAGAAAGATAGGTCGCGACGATGCATTTCTTCCCGTTTGCTTTGCACTCCCGGATCAGATAGTAATAGGGATTCCGGCATGTCTTTCCTGTCCTCTCCTCGACCCGGTACCTGATCGTGAATGTCATCATCTATATGTTGGGGCTTTTGAATGAAAAACTTTGTCAAGTCCCCAACAAACACAGATCAGGAAATCCGACCTGTTCTCTCACCGCTTTTCTTCTTCCGGACGGCGTTTGATTCCGTCGATATCCTCGTATCTGAATGGGGCAATCCAAATCTCCCATTTTTCAGGGGTTTGCGGCAAATTCAGGACTCCAGATTGTAGATGTCGTCTTCCTTGCAGTACTCTTCTTTTGGCAGAATGAGTATGCCGTCATCTCTCCTTCTTCCCATCGATGGAATCATTGCAATGTCTGCGGATACTGATTTCAGTTCTTTCGTGGCATAGTAGTCCTTCATTTTATTTGGCGGAATCTCGATATGCCTGACTCCGCTTCTGAAGACCGATTCCCAGGGGGTTCCTTTATCGTGCGTCTGTCGTACCAGTTCCGATGCAGAATATTTGCCGTAATTTCCGTCTATGTCCAACAGGAGATCAATTTCTCTGGCGGTGAATTTATCAGGGGAATACATATCCGAGGTTTCTCTGATGATATCGCCGCCGTATTTTTTGAACGTACGATATACGGATGGAACAACCGGTCCGTTTTTCCATGCTTCAATCTTCTCGTTGAAGAGAGGCTTGCCGAATTTGGCAAATGACCACGCCTGTGCATAATAGACAAGCTTGTTTAATTTCAGATTTGTAATATCATTGTTCTCAGTATCCCTGATACTGATATCTACAAAGAAATTTGCAATGTCTAACGCGGATAACATGGAATCACCTCTGTGTGTAATATATGGTATGTTATCATTCGTGGGAGAAAAATATTCCCTTTACCGCAGGTATTCTCCTGTTCTCTCGCCGGTTTTCTTCTTCCGGGCGGCGGTCGAGGCGAAATAGAACCCGAGGATCATCAGTACGGCTGCCATGATGAACAGGCCGGACGGCAGTTCCGCAAAGATCAGGCAGGAAAGGATGGCTGCAAGGAACGGATTGATGCCGTAGATCGTGCATGCCTTTGCCGCACCGAGATGGCGTTCGGAAAGAACCAGGAACAGTACGTTCATTCCGTATCCCAGGAGTCCGACAATCAGGATCGGCACAATCGTCTCCATGGCCGGGAACTGTTCGCCGATGGCAAACCCGAGGATGAGAGTGGCGATTCCCGCGATCATGGATTTGCAGCATACGGTCTGGAACGGATTCTTGTCTGCGACCTTCTTGGTGAAATTGTTTTCCAGACCCCACAATGCGCAGGCCAGTAGAACGAGCAGCGATCCGGGTGAAAACGTGAAGCTTGCCGGGTCATGGATGGTCAGGAGGAAACTGCCGACCGTAATCAGGACGATGCCGATCCATAACCTGAACCGGATGAGTTCCTTGAACAATATGAGTGCGATGACCGCCGTGATCACCGTTTCGAAATTCTGCAGGAGCGACGCGTTCGCCGCACTGGTCATGGCGAGTCCTGCGACCATCGAAACGGCTGCAAGTATCTCGGTGATGCAGATTCCCACCATCCACCGGACATCCGTTTTTTCCAGCCGCCGTTCGTTCTTCACGAAGGTCGTCCTGCAGGTGCACAGCCAGATGAGACCGACTCCGATACCTGCACCGATATTCAGCAGTCCGGCGGTCATGACCGGTGACGCATCCGCTAAGAAGAGTTTACAGAGCGGAATCGAGACCGCGACGAACAGTGCCCCGGCGAGCGCGAATGCCACACCGGATTTCTGCGGGGACAGGTGCATGGACGTTATTTCTTCCAGATCAGGTCGCGGAAGGTCTTTCCGGCCGTTTCCATCTTCGACGATTTCGCTTCGTCCACGAGTTCATGATAGCGTTTGCTTCCGCTGCGTTTTTCCGCGATCCATTCCTGTGCGAACTTCCCCGATCTGATTTCATCGAGGATCTTCTGCATCTCCGTTTTCGTCTGTTCCGAAACGAGTCTTTTTCCGCGGGTGATTCCGCCGTATCCTGCGGTCTTGGACACCGAATCGTGCATGGCGGAGATACCGCCTTTATAGATGAGGTCGACGACCAGTTTGAGTTCGTGAGCGCATTCCGAATACGCGAGTTCCGGCGGATACCCGGCGTCGACGAGCGTAGTGTACGCCGCTTCCACGAGTGCCGGGACACCGCCGCAGATGACCGTCTGTTCGCCGAACAGATCCGTTTCGGTCTCGTCGCGGAACGTCGACTGCATGATTGCCGACCGTGCCGACCCGATGGCTCCCGCATACCCGAGCGCAGTATCCAGCGCATGTCCCGACGGATTGCAGGCCACGGCGACCAGGGAGGGAACACCGCTTCCGTCGGTGTAGAGTTTGCGCACCATGGGTCCGACGCCTTTTGGCGCCACCATCACCACATCGACATCTTCAGGCGGCACGATGAATCCGTAATGGATATTGAACCCGTGTGCGAACAGGAGCGTCTGTCCCGCGTGCAGGACCGGCCTGATCTCGGATTCGTATATTTCGGCGGCGGATTCGTCCGGAACCATGAGTGCTATGACATCCGCGGTTCTGGCTGCTTCTCTGACCGGATATACGGAAAATCCTGCGGATTTCGCCGCATCGAAGCTTTTTCCCGGCCGGTTGCCTATGATGACGGAAACGCCAGAATCCCGTAAGTTCAGTGCCTGCGACGATCCCTGCGACCCGTATCCGATGATGGCGACGCGTTTTTCCAGGAACGCGGCGATCTGTTCGGAAGACAGGGTATACTGCGGTAACATTATGCATCATAATTATACTCCCTGGCTAATAGGATTAACCGCGCCTGCGCACGTCTGAACTGATGCTTTTAAATATCCGGATGCCAATAGAATACATACACGTCGGGAAAACTCCCCCTGTTGAACCCGACGAAATAGGACACGATACATAATGTCATTACCAGACACGCAATCCAAGGCCCCTGATGTACGCATCAGTTTAA
>DALTWN010000238.1 GCA_029987045.1 Methanocorpusculum sp. | reverse complement strand
TGGCGTCGAGCTCAGCCTTCAGGCGGGCGATCTCCTCGTCCTTTTCCCGGGATTCAAGAACCATCCGCTTGAGATCCGCGAACTCGTACCAGTCACGGAGTTTGGAAAGGACCGCATCGCTCATGCTGGTGTATTTTCCTGCTTCTATTTCCTGTTTTATCAATGCATCAATTTCCGGCGTCAGTTTGAGAGACATCTGGATCCGGCGTTGACGTGATGGACTTGTCATTCAATAGGAATGGGTCTTTCAATCAGATAAGCGGGGGCAATTCAAAAAGAACTCATACGAGTATTCTTTGAATTACTTTTTTGTGCTCGGACGTCCTATCTATGAATGAGGACAGGATTTCCTGCCCGCTGTTTTCTCTGCTTTGCTATCCCTGAAAGATTCGGTTGCTATCGATGCTATGGTAGCAAAACATGATGGTGACTTTCCTGCAGACGGATAAAGAGGTCTGTGCGTGCACAACCTGGAGATTTTACCATGAACGCTGAAATCAAGGGAAAACCTGCCTGCTTTGTATGGGGTGTGGAAACGGACGAGGGAATCATGACCGTCCGTGCTGCCGCTCCGTCGTATGATGAACTGCTGAATATAATCGGAGTGGCCGGTTCTGCAATCCCGATGCCGAACGACTGTGACGGAATCTGCGATATACTGGGTGCGACCCCGGAACTGCAGCGGGCGATCGAAGAGAATGGCATCGGAATCCGCTGCTCGGTCATCGAACGGGACGGAAAATGCTATTTTGATGTGGAGATATGATGTAGTTCTATGGCTGTAATGTCAACAATCGGACAGACCGTCCATATACTGCCGCTCGGATTCGAGGTCGAGCGTGCCCTGGTACCGTTTGCAGAATACGTTCCGAACCGGGTCATTCTGGTCATCCAGGGAAACGACGGAACGCCGCGCGGCGAAGATTTCTATACCGAGCAGCAGCGGTATACCGCACTCGTGCGGGAATCCCTGGAATCCCGCGGCGTCCGTGTCGAAGTCATGGAAACCAATACGTTCGTGCTCGATCTGTTCATCCGCGATCTGTCTCGGTTGATCCGGAGAGAAAAGGAGGCGAGCAACACGGTCTGTATCAACGCGTCGTCTTCCGGCCGGTTCGCATCGATAGCCGCCGCGATTGCCGGCATGGCACAGGATATCGAGGTCTATTATGTTCCGGCCGTCGGGTTCGCCATGACGGAAAAAGAACGCCGCGAGTTCGGGGTAAGCAGATGCTCGCCGTCGACCGGTATCTGGAAATTCGACAACTACCGGTTCGTCCTGCCGAAGGAAGAGGAAGCGCTTGTTCTGGAATATCTGTATCTTGCTCGCGAGGAACTGCACGAACCTGCCGTCTCGCTCAAGGAGATCGGACGTCTGCTGCATGCCGCGTTTCCCGACCGGTATCCGTGGGTGCCGCTGGACGAACAGCCGAAGAAGTACTACAAGCAGCAGAAAGGTGATGCGTACGAACAGTACCGGCACAACCAGTCGAAGTTCACGATCCGGTTCAAGACGGCTCTTGCCGATGATATGACAGCGCAGCAGTACCTGGAACGGGTCGGCGGCGAACGAAAACGGGTGTTCTACCGGATTACGCCGACCGGCGAGTATGCGTTGTTCCTGTATGGCATTTCCGGAAAGATTGTCGAACGAAACGGGAAACTGGTGTATGATGCATCGATGAATACGGGGACGTAGGGAGAGTGAGATAAGGGCATACGCAAAACACCCTCTAATTGCAGGATCCGACGGGGTCCGTGGAAGTGCCGTGGAAGTGCTTAGCGACCTGAAATCACGCCTTGATTC
>DALTWN010000042.1 GCA_029987045.1 Methanocorpusculum sp. | reverse complement strand
GGGCCGTCCTGAAAAAAGGTTTTCAGGAACTGATCTTCGATAATGCTTCGAACACGATACGTTTCCATCCATCCGCTGTCTGCGGGTACGTATCGCGTGCGAGTTTCACGTCCGGTATGTTTTCCCATCCGTCGCCGAACATCGTCTCTAAACGCTTCAGCGTCGCTCTGGCGGTGTCTGCGACCCACATGTCACGGGTCTCGCGGTCGACGACCTGGATGGATTCTGCACGGACGGAGATGAGCACTCTTCCGTCGGGAGTGGTATATGCATTCGGTTTTCCGACGACCACGACGAACGACGGGGTGTCCGTATCGATCTTTGCGAGCTGGAGCATGGCTTCCGGCTGATACGAACTGGCATTGATATAGAACATGCCGGACGGGTCGGATACCTTTGCCCGGTACATGACATTCTGGTCGCCGTTCTTTGCCTTGTCCGTGATGGCTCCGGCGATCAGGACACGGTTGCACCGTTCTCCGGTCGGCAGGAGGATATAGGTCGGGCTTTTCTCGTCGGTCTCGTCTTTGATGGTCTTGGTCGCTTCACGGAGTTCTGCGGCAAAGACGCGTTTTGCCGGTTCACGTTCGAACCGCTGCTGTGTGGAATCCATTTTACAGGTCACCTCCCAGGTTTGCGCCTGCCCTGTTCATCAGGGATGCGATTTCGCTTGGATCGAATACCTTGAACGCGGCTTCCCGCACGGTGAACAGGTCATTGAACCAGGTTCCCTTGCAGATCAGATATCTGCCGCAGAGCTGTTCCGAAAGCTGGATCTGTACTTCGTCGGATCCGAGCGGGTTGCTGGTACCGATCTCCTTTGCCTTCTCGAGGGTCATGCCGGACAGCACCTCGGTTGTTTCGCGGTTCATGAGAATCGTGTATGCCTTTTCACCGGTATCGAGAACACCGCGGATACGCATATCGTAGATACCGTTCGGCTGGATTTCATGGACCGGACAGAGATTCTGTTTCGAGAGGACTCTGCCGCATCCTTCGACCGGACAGCGTTTGATGAGACCGGAACCCTTGGCGATCTGCACCAGGTTTCCTTCCAGGACATCGAGCGTATTGCCGACTTCGAGGCTTCCTTCTTCCCCGATGATTTCCGCACGGTTCAGGGCAAGCGAGAGTCTTCCGTTGTATTCGTCGACTTTCGCCTTCTTGATGGTATATACTTTGTTCAGTTCCAGCGGCTCTGCGATACCGTCTTTCCAGATGACGAACTTCATCCGGTCGGATTCATCGCCGACCAGTCCGCACTGCAGCATCTTTTCGCTCCGGTTTTCCCAGGCTTCGATGAACTTGACATGAACGGTCGCATATCCGGGTTTCAGGGAATGGAGCGGCGTGACCGGCATATCCTCTGCCGGAACAGCCATCTTTGTCCTGACGGAGACTGCAGGCATGCTGTCTCCTTCTTCTTCGATCCAGATGGCGGTATCGAGGGCTATGGATATTCTGCCGTTGAACTCGCTTGCCACCGGATAATAGATGGTATATACTGAACCCAGGTTCAGGGATTCCTTGCCGGAACTCTTCCAGATCGTGAACTTTGTCCTGCCGTTTTCATCCGCGAGCAGACCGGTCTGGCTCATCTTGTCGGATGAGATTTCCCATTCGTCGACGAATTTGGCACGGATACACGGAACGACACCGAGCCCGATCTCCGTAAGAGGTGTCGGTGATGCCGGTACCAGACAGCGTTCGTCGGTGAGTTCGGTCACTTTCGTACCCGAATGCAGTTTCAGATTGCGTGCACCGCGGAACGAATCCACGATTGCCGACTCGATGCGGTACCATTTTTCGGTTTCCAGTACCGGCAGGTCCGTGGCTTTCGCGAACGTGACGAATTCAAGAGCGCCGGTGCTGTCGGCCATGATACCGCTCTGTGCGATGGCCGCACTCCGCGGCTGGGTGAGCGAGACGATCTTCACTTCCACCGTGACCCATTCTCCTTCCATGATATCGGCAAGATTCTTCACTTCGTTTGCCGGAGTGAACGATACCGCCGGTTTCTGTTCTTCGGGAATGTTGTACTTCTTGTACTGGTCCGAAAGGACTTTGCGTTCCGCTTCGAACGGGACGACGCCAAAATCGTTGATGTATGCTAACAGCTTTTCGAAGATGCTGTTCTTGTCCGGAGAAACTCCTTTTGATGCTAGGTTCTGGGAGATTCTGTCGGTTATCTGCTGGATCTGATTTACATCCATAATGATCTCCACTAATCTTGTTGGTTCGCTGGATATATATCGTCACCGCCGCGGCGTGGAAGTGCACTCATTCAGTGGGAACGGTAAAACGGGGTTTTCGTCTGCATTCTGTTTTTCAAAACCGAAAAATTTTCAAAAATGAAAAGTAGGCTATATTTTTCGTTATTTCGTCAAATGGATTGCAAAAAATGGTTGTTTTTCGTGAAGAACGGCTGTCGTGCCGGTATCTGGACCGTTATTTCCCGGCGTCTACCAGCGCGACACGTTCAATGACGAGTTCTTCGATTCGGTCCGCTCCGACGATTGCGAGTTCTTCTGCCGTGATTGCGAATTCCTGCATGAGGACTGCCGTGTCCGCCGGATCGACCGGACCTTCCCTGAAGATCTGTTCCCTGAGCAGCTTCGCGGTCTTTTCCTCGTCGCCGCCGTCGATAACGATATAGACGGTGTTTTTACCCGCATGCAGTCCGAACTTCGCGGCGCAGGAACACTGCCGCTGACCGGATGCATACACTAAAATCTCCATCGGCAGGGTGCGTGCGATTGCAGTGCCGGCCGCAAACGAGCGGTGTGCGTGGGTGACCGCCGCTTCGATGTGGTTTTTCCCTGCCACTTTGGCGGCGTCGATGATGACGGCGGACGATCCGCACGATTCTGCGATGGCGGTCACGGTCTTCAGCGTTTCAGGTACATTGTCGGTTTCAAGTATCCCTGTCAGAATCTTCATATTTTTTTCAATCTCCTAGAAATCAAAGAGGGTAGGCTGTTTTTTCTCTGTCATCTTTTCGTCGGGAATATCGGGGTCTTCTTCCGGCATCTCGCGAATCCCGAGCCCGCGTCGTGCATCGGCGAATACCTTTTCCGCGGTCACGGTACCCAGGACACGGACGACCGCCGCTTTGTCTGCCTTCAGCAGTTTTTCCGGCGTCGTGATTCCCATGTCATAGAGCCGGCGTGCACGGACCCGTCCGATACCCTTGAGCGCGATCAGCGGCATCAGTTCCGCACGGATACCGTTTGCGATACGGACTTCGAGATCCTTTATATCCCGTTCGAATTTCGGGGCATATTCATGGGAAATCCGGGTGGCGGCATGCAGAAGCCATTTCAGGTTCTCGACGACGGCATGGATATCGCCGCCGCCGACACCGTACCGTTCGGCGATCATGTCTTCCGGCGTTTCCGCGATCCATTCCTCCATGATGATCGCCGATTTGACCGCCGCGAAGAATTCCTCGTTCAGATCAACGCTCCAGAGTTCGTCGCCGTGTTCAGTCAGAACGGCATCGACGATCTTCTCGTCGGATGATTTGAGATAGAATCTGAACATGTCGGGCGTCATGCAGAGCAGATGCAGCAGACCGAACTCGGAAAAGTCGTCCTTGCTGTAGGTCTCGAACGCATCCTTGATCATCAGGGCGGATTCCGGTGCAAGGTACAGTCTGGAAGAGAGCGATCCGAACCACGTGGACGAAACGGCATCGCCGACGGATTCCATCATGCCCGCATCTTCCAGATATTTCAGGGCGGTCTCGATGTTCTTGTCCAGTCTGCGGTGTACGGCTTTCTGGCTTGCGTAGAACGACCGTTCCATGAACGCGGAAATCTCGGATTTCGTCTCGACGAATCCGGATGCGATCAGCGCAAGCAGATGCGACTTGAGTTCGGATTCACGCTGGCACTGCGATTTTATCTTTTCCGCCGGCGCATCGATGAACTCTTCGAACAGTTCGTCCACACGTGATTCATCCTTGGCGATCAGCACGGCTTCTCCGTACGGATCGAGCCGCGGTCTGCCGGCACGTCCTGCCATCTGCCGGTATTCCATGACCGGAATCGGGTTCATGCCGGTATGTGCATCGTAACGCAGATAGTCGCGGACGATCACCCGGCGTGCCGGCAGATTCAGACCGGCCGCGAGCGTCGGCGTCGAAGAAATCACCAGAATATCGCCCTTTCTGAATCCTTCCTCGACGGCTGCACGTGCCGCCCGCGGAAGACCCGCATGATGGAACGCGGCACCTTTCCGCACGGAATCCGCAAGAACCTTGCCGGACGTTGTACTGTCCGCTTTTTCGATCCGGTCGGCATACGCGTCGAGTGCCGCAGACGTTCGTTTCAGGGCTCCCCCCGCACGTTTGGCATAGGCTTCCGCCATCCGCCGGGACGAGACGAAGACCAGGCACTGTCCCCCCTCTTCGATGGTATCCAGCATCAGGTTCAGGTCGTCGTCTTTCTTGACCGGACTAACCGGACGTGTGCTGTCATGGAATCTGATCTGACCCTTGTAGAAGACGCCTTCCCGCAGATCGACCGGCCGCCATTCACTGGTGATCAGGGCGGCATCGAGCCATTTCGCGAGGTCTTCGGGGTTTCCCATCGTTGCCGATAATCCGATGATCTGGATGGACGGCGAAAGATACCGCAGTTTCGCAATGACCATCTCGAGCGTCGCTCCGCGGGATTCGTCGCCGATCAGATGGATCTCGTCGACGACCAGCAGCGAGACCTGTCTGATCCATTCGGCTTTGTTGCGGAGAAGCGAATCGGTCTTTTCCGAGGTGGCGACGATGATGTCGTAGCGGCCGAGATACTCGTCACGCTGGTCGGGGTCGCCGGTAGCGATACCGACATTCACGCCTTTTCCGGAAAAATCGTCGTATTTCTCCGACGCCAGCGCTTTGAGCGGAACGATATAGAGACATTTTCCGCCGGCTGCGATCTCCTTCTGCATGGCGGTCTCGGCGATCAGGGTCTTTCCGGACGCCGTCGGAATCGCCGCAAGGATGTTTTTCCGCTCGAACAGTCCGGCACGTACGCATTCTTCCTGCGGGGGATAGAGTTCCGTGATTCCCCTGCTCAGGTATGCGTCACGCAGATGCGCCGGAATGGGTAGATCTTCGATTCTCATCAGTAATAGTAGGACATCATGTCCATCTTTGCTTCTTTGCGTTTCCGGTCAAGGAAATTGAATACACTGGAATGTTCCGACCCGTTGATGAGCATGGATATGGCGGTATGTGCGTCGTCTGCCTGGTCGGGCATACCGATGATGGCGACCGTCTTGCCGTAGACCGAGATGTATGCGCCGGTCATGTTCTCCATCTGTTCCCGTGCCTTTCCCTCTTTTCCGATGATACGTCCGCGGATCCGTGCGAGTTTGTCCGGCGTATCGGCGATATCGGAAACATCGATGATATCGAGGACCATCTCTTCGTCGTCGAGCAGTTTCCTGGCGCGGGATGGCGAGAATCCGCGTCCGATCGCCTTGATGACATCGATCGCCTTGAGTTCGGTGATGACGTCGTCTTCCTTGGTCACGGATACCAGACCGCTCTGGCTGTCGACTTCGATGGCGACTTTGAGTGCTTTTTCGAGGGTTCTGCGGGTCTCACCGTTCTTGCCGATGATTGCGCCGATTCTGTCGTTCGGGATCTTAACTTCTTGTGTCATGATTGATTTTTCTCGGGTATTGATTTTTTCAGATTTCAAAGAACTCTGCACCGACGATATCGCGGAAGATGTCGTGCGGGTCCTGTATTTCGCATTTCTTTTCGAAGAACCGGTTGATGTTCGCAATGTCCCGGAACAGGAAATTGTATGCTTTCGGATGGTCGGGAGTAACCGCCTGTGCCATATCGATGAGAATGAGGCCGTCGGGACCTGTCAGGATATTGTATTCCGACAGGTCTCCGTGCACGAGTTTCGCGTTCCGGTAGAGGGTCTTGATGATACCGATGGCCTCGGCGTAGGTCTCTGCCGGTTCGTGCGGAAGGATCTGGCGCATCTGCGGATACGGAATCCCGTTTTCGCCCATGAAATCCATGATGAGGATGTTGCGGTCGAATGCATGCGGTGCCGGTACCGGCAGTCCTGCGTCCTTTGCCCGCGACAGGTTGCTGAACTCCTTCTTGGTCCATGCGAAGATCAGGTCCTTGTGGGTATGCCGGATACTTGCGAACCGCGGGTCTCCTACGATGTATTCGCTCATACGGGTGAAGTTCCCGGTACGGATACGGTAGATCTTGACTGCTGCATCTTCTCCGTCGGATCTTCCGGCGATGAATACATTCGCTTCCTTTCCCGACGAGATCGCGCCTCCCATCGAGCTGATGACTTTCTTCTGCACGAGTTTGTAGAGCGAAAGAAGCGTTACTTCGTCGAACACTTCTCCGGTGACTTTCTTCGTGTCTTCGTCCTTGATGCGGACACCGAGTTCGGCGAGTTTGCGGTCAAGGTCTTCGATACGGCGAGTGTTCTCACGATTGGTAAAAGAGGAACTTGAAGATCTTCGATTGGGGGTCATAGGCGGTGATAAATGCTGATACAGAGATTACAGGAATGCTCTGTGCTGTATCATATATTGGATGCAGACCGTAATTATGGTTTTCACCGGACGGAGTGCGAAAAAAGAGTTTTCGAAATTGAAAAATGCGCAATTCCGGTACCGGGAACTGCACACTTCTTCTTTTAGTTGAGGACGATACAGTCGCCGGCGATGACTTCCTCGACATCGCCGTTGTCGCGGTGGACCAGGAGCGTGCCCACTTCATCGATATCCATCGCCTCGCCGTCGAATCCTTCGTGTACGGTTCTGATTCTGACCCGGTGATGGAGCGTATCGGACAGACTCTTCCACTCGCGAAGGACGGGTTCGGTCTCGCCTTTCATGATCATCAGGTATCTGCGTTCGAACTCGTTGAGGAACGTCGCAAACAGCGGAGACCGGTCGACATTCTGTCCCAGTTCGTCGGAAAGCGAGGTGACCATGTTGGTCAGCGTAGGCATCGATTTCTGGACGGAAATATTGGCGTCGACGCCGATTCCTGCAAGACAGTATCTGATCCGGTCACCGTCGGTCGAAAGTTCCATGGTCGTGCCTGCGACCTTCTTGGTGCCGATGAACACCTCGTTCGGCCACCGGATAAGTGCTTTCAGATCGCATTCCTTGCGGATGGCTTTGGCGAGTGCGGTCGATACCGCCGCCATGATGACGAACGAGGTGTTCACCTGTGTCTTCGGCATCAGGACGATGGTCGCCCAGATACCGCCTTCCGGGCTCAGCCATGCACGGTTGATACGTCCGGACCCGCCGCTCTGTTCTTCCGCGATGAGCACGGTTCCCGACTGGACTTCGCAGCCGACTTCATGCATCATCTGGCGGGCAAGCGCGTTCGTCGACGGGACTTCACCGAAATGGTGCATTTCCCTGCCGATGAAATCCGTTTTCAGGTATCGTCTGACTTCGTAGGGAAGAAGCATCCATGACCGTTTCTGCAGACTGTATCCGGTCTTCGACGACGCGTCGATGATATAGCCGGTTTCCCGGAGAATATTGACGTATTTCCACACGGCGGTTCGTGAAATATTGAGTTTATCGCTGATGGTCTGGCCGGTCACCGGTGTTCCGATACCGGCGTCGTCAAGGATACGGAGCAGATCGAATATTGCGTTCGTCATAGTATGATATATGAAATTTGTCTATGGGAGATGATGAACATTTTGGCGGGATACC
>DALTWN010000041.1 GCA_029987045.1 Methanocorpusculum sp. | reverse complement strand
AGATTATTGTTAATGGAAGAGCGACACTTACGGTCATGACTCACGCAGAATCTCCTCAGGATCTGGTATACGGAATACTCTTTACCGAGCGTGTTGTTGACAGTATGGACAATATCGATTCGGTTATTGTTGAAGAGCCCCAAGTAAGTGTCGTGACAAAACACCCATATTCAATCCTCTTGTCTCGGAAAACGGTTCTTGCAGGATGTGGAGGGGCATCATCGTTCCTTGATTCAGGAAAACTCGGGGCAATTGAGCATGAGATATCTGTTTCTGCATCTGTGCTGAAAAAGAGTGAAGACCAGGTTCCGGAATCGCCCTGGACAAGTGCTGGACTCTTTTCCAAAGAGGGAAAACTTCTCCGTGTTGCAGATGATGTAACTGCCCAGAATACTGTCGATATCCTTATTGGATATGCCTTGAATGAACATCTCAATCTTGGTGAAACCTATGTTGTTCTTCGCGGAAATTGTACGGCAGAAACCATGCGTAAACTGATCATCGCAAAGATTCCTGCGGTAATGCTGCTTGGTCAAATTACCGATGCAGCTACAAAACTTGCCAAAGATACGGGTTTACGTATCTGGTAATCACATTAAAAAATCACTGGAAGAGTGTTCTTCCATCTACTCGTTTTTTGCAGGGTGCGGGGGCCCGTTTCTTATGCAGGATTTCATTCACATGCACGTTTTTCCAGAGGGCGTTTCCGTTCTCGATGCAGCAGAATGCATCTCCATCTGCAAGATATGGTTTCTGATCTGGGCAGGAGGTGGTTACGAGCATGAATTCGATGGTGTAGGGAAGGTTTGCCTGTTCACAGAGCATACGCAAGAGCTGTTTCTTCTCTTCAGCTTCTTGAAGAAGTGATGGAATGCTTTCCGGATTGATAGTGACTTCGCCAAAGACCAGGGTGTTGTCGGTGCAGAGGACAAGAAAATCGATTTCGGCAACGACTTTCTTGTGGATGCGGAACAGGATTTCACCGTCATGGGAATACCAGAGACCGTCTTTGGTAAACCGGTCGAATTCATGGTATTCTGCATCGTTGAGTTTGGCTGCGATCTTGGCGACAGAATCTGCAGAATCTGCTCTGGCAAGGAGCACTTCGTAAACCAGTGCTTCAAAGAATTTTCCGGATGCACTCCGGTGTTCAGCAGATGTTTCGGAAAAAAGAGATGCACGCAGCGGTTTTGAAAGATGGGCCGCTGCACGTCTGATTTCACTGTTGGAAATTTCCGCGGTTGAAATCAGCTGTGCTATTTGAGATGCAGACATTTAACGGTGGGTGAAGTAAGCAGTCGCTTTTCCATCCTTGACGGCATCGATCTTGGCGAAACCGATACGTTCGAACTGTACAATCTTTCCTTCGTAGTTGAGTACATCCGGTTCAGCAAATCCTTCCTGGATGCCTTCAGGGGTCAGCAGTGTGCACGGGACTGCAGCTTCCACCGGAAGCCATTGGACAATCGGTGCTTTTTCTTTTCTTGCATCGGCAAGGGAATCACCTGCATATTCCGCGGAGTTTCCGTCTGCGGAAATTCTGATGTTAAACAGATCCTTGAGTCTGAGCAGTTTGCCGGCAGTGATTTCTTTTGCCGGGAGCAGAATTTTTCCGGTGAACTTGAGTACACGTTCTCCGCGTTCAGGCTTGTTTGGATATTTCGGTGCGTGAGCCTCTGCCGCGTTGCAACCGGTAACGGCAATTTCCGTTGCGTCCGGAACGAAGAAGTACCGGTCTGCATCCGCGTCGATGACCGCTTTGTTTGCAGCAAACAGATTTTCCCAGGAGAAGGATATGTCCGTGTCTCCCATGCCGATATCGACGACTGCTGCACGTACGGCGTCTGCCTGGATACCGCGGCGGGCAAGTGCACGCAGTGTGCCGAGATGGATGTCGTCCCATCCGCAATAGGTTCCTTCATTGATGCCCTTTCTCATGCCGGAGGTCGACAGTTCAAGACTGTCAATCGACATTCTTCCATAGTGGTAGAAGTATGGCATCTTCCATCCGAAATAGTTGTAAATGTATTCCTGTCTGCGGGTATTTGCAATATGGTCCTTACCGCGGATGACGTGGGTCATGCCAAGCAGATGGTCATCGATGGTTACTGAGAAGTTCATTAACGGATAAACAAAGATTTCCGGTTTTCTCGGGTGTTTCGGGGATTTCAGGACACGCATGGCGGCAAAGTCGCGAACTGCCGGATCGGGGTGCGCGATATCGGTCTTGACACGCATGGTGATTTCTCCTTCGTTGTATTTTCCCGCAAGCATATCGTCGAACCGTTTCAGGTTCTCTTCAACGGAAAGGTTTCTGCATGGACACGGCTGTTTCTTGAGTTTCAGCTGTTTGAATTCTTCATTGTCGCAGGTACACATGTATGCGCCGCCGAGTTTGATCAGCTGACGGGCATAATCATAATAGATTTCGAACCGGTCGGACTGATAGACAACATCGGTAACTCCGATGCCCAGCCATTTCAGATCGTTGATGACCATGTCGTATGCTTCCGGATCGACACGTTTCGGATCGGTATCCTCGACACGGTAATAGAACTTTCCACCGTATTTCTTTACATAATAGTCATTCAGGACAGATGCACGTGCATGACCGAGATGGAGCGGTCCGGACGGGTTTGGAGCAAACCGCATGACTACGCCGTTTTCCGCATCGGGAAGGGCTGGAAGTTCATGGACACGTTCCTTCTTCTCGTGCATTTTTCCGATAGCTTCAGGATTTAAGCGGTTGAGTTCAGCTTCCCGTGCTTCAGGCGTAAGTGCTTCGACTTTCGCAAGAATTCCCGGAAGAAGGCCGTTGATCTCCTTTGCCTGTGACCGGAGTTCCGGGTGTGCTCCCATGACGCTGCCAAGGATTGCTCCTGCCCGCGGGACGGCTTTGTGCTTGACGGCATTTTCAAGTGCCAGAATATAGATATCGTTTTCGAGACTGTTGTCTGCCATTTTCAGGAAATAATATAGGTGCGGCATGATGTTTAATATATCGCCCTGTGTCTTCCGGAAATCAGTTTTGCGGATTTTTCAGCATTTTTTTGCGGTTTGCACGTTCTGTCAGTTTTCGGATGAGTTTGCTCCACAGCACGGCGATGACTGCGATAAGAGCGATAATTCCGATTATTTCCAGAATTGCAAGGGCCGGGTTGATTACCCACAGCTGTACGATAGAGGTGATTCCCAATGCTACTGCGATACAGGAGAGCAATCCGCCGATAGTAACCAGGCCTACCGTTTGAATTGGATTATAGTTCAGAATACGTGCGATGATCGAGGTGGTCATTGCACCGGATCCCTGAAGGGGAATGAACATGAAGATCAGCAACCCTGCACTCGATAAATCTTCGATCCATCTTTTCTTTCGTAATATCTTGTCGGCATTTCGCATGATCCAGCGGAACCAAGGGCCGACGAGCGGAATCTTGAGAATCAGATCGAAGTTGAATGAAATGAAGAGAGATACTATCATATCAAGCAAAACGATACCGACAATCACTGTCCATAACGGAAATCCGCCGATTGCAAGATCTGCCTGGAGGTGTGTGGTGCTTGCAATCAGTTTGGTGACCGTTTCACCGCCGAGTAGTGCCGCAGGGATGATGGTCTCTTTTCCGAAGGGGGGAATCAGGTAGGCAACCATCAGTCCGGAGAATACAATAAATTCCGGACTGAAGAGATTTCCGTCCGCCGGAGCAAAGACGAACCAGAAGAAAAGGAAGAGCAGGAAGAAAAGACCTACCGGGAAAAGGAGAAAGAAGATCCGCTTCGCTATGTGGACCGTCGTCGACTCGGAACCGTGTTCCGTCTGGCATATCTGCCGACCGGTTGCGTCTTCATCTCCTTTATCCATATGGATATCACTTTGGAGTTCAGCAATTATAAGTCTCTCTATTTCGCGACAATGCTCATATGGTTTCCCGCACAATATCATCGTATCATATGGTTTCCAAAAAAGTCTCGTTATCCTCGTTCTGTCTGATATCCCGGCCGCTGGCAGATGCACTGGATACCTTAACGGAACATACACAGGCAGTCGAACTGTTCAATGACGGCAGACATTATACGAACGATGTCGATCTGTTGCGTTCGTATCCTTTTGACTATACTGTCCATGCACCATCCCGCAGTGTCAATATTGCATCGGTCCTGGAACCGATTCGGAAGGCGTCAGTCGAACTCGTCTGTGAAAGTCTTACGCTTGCAGCGGAAATCAAGGCGACCGGTGTTGTTTTTCATCCTGGGTATTATACCTTCGAGGAAGAGTACGAAAACGCAGTCTCGGCTTTGCAACGGTCGCTTGCCGAAATCAGGCAGTTTGCACGTGATGTCAATGTCTCCTGCTGTGTTGAAAATATGGGGAACTGGGGCTATTTCTTCCTGCAGAAACCGGCGGATATCCCGCTAATCGGATCAACGGATTTTTGTCTCGACATAGGTCACGCGAATGAATGCGGAACTCTGAATGAGTATCTCTCGGTCCCGTTTACACAGATTCATGTCCATGATAATGATGGGACTTCCGATGCTCATCTTGCACTTGGAAAAGGAACTATCGATATCCCGTCGGTTATTGCCGCGATTCAAAGAAACGGTGATGTCTCGCTGATATCCGAGTGTGCCGAACTCGAGGATGCGGTCGCAACGAAAAAGATCCTGGAAAAATGGTTGAAAATATGACTAAAATCTGCAAAAATCCGCTATTCTCTCAGTGAAAAGAGAAAACTATTAATTACAGCGAGAGAGATAACTATACTTATTAATAATGAACACCCGCATGCAATTCCTGGAACATGAACTGGCTGTTGAGGGACGTGAACAACAGCGTAAAGCGACCGGATCAGAAGCACCTGCAGCTCCCGCAGCTGATGTCTCGCAGATAACCCGGCTGGAACACCGTATCAATGCGCTTGAAGCCATGGTCAACGGGCTTACCGATGAAGTTCTTGATTTGAAGACCATCACGCGGAAACTGAGTGATCTGCTGGAGAAACTGGGTGGAGCGGCACCGGTTCCGCCGGCACCGCCGCGGGCAGGCATCCGCCGTCCAGCGGTCGAGTCCGCAAAGGATGATGTCCCCTCCCCTTCTGTCGGGCGTATAGGTCTGCAGGCACAGCTTCCGACTCAGGGTACGGAAAAACGTACAATCTCTGCTCCGGTTCCGCAGCGTGCGGCCCCGCAGCAGCCGATGCAGGAACAGAGACCTGCCGCAGCAGCTCAACCGGTAGCTCCAGCTCCGGCACCGGTTGCAGACAGTGTGCTACCTGAAGGAGAAGGATCTGGACAGTTCGAATATGTCATGCAGCCGGATGGCACGATCCTGAAACGTCAGAAGACCAAGGGTGTCAAGAATGTCATTATTGCAGGTACCGGATTCGGTAAAGGTAGTGTTTCCCGTTCATCTGCAATTCGTGCCGAGTCCAGTGCAGTTATTGAAGCAGATGAAGTCAAAGAGACTGTAGAACTGTAAATCCCGGGGTAACGTCGTGCATATCGTCCAGGTAGATATCGATAATTTCAAATCATTTTCACGTAAGACTTCCATCCCTTTTTTTGAAGGATATACTGTTGTATCGGGACCGAACGGATCCGGTAAAAGTAATATCATTGATGCCATTCTCTTTGTCCTGTCGCTTTCCTCGTCCCGTAATCTGCGTGCAGACAACATGAGTGATTTCATCAATACGATGTCGGGAAAGAATACTGCAGAGGTAACGCTGGAATTCTCGGACGGAACGCATATCCGCAGAAAGATCAAGCAGACTCCCTCATCCGTCTATTCATACTATTACATGAATGACAAGACCAGTTCCCAGGCAGAGATTCTCGATTTCCTTGCGAAGAACGGGATCCGCCCGCACGGATACAATGTCGTCATGCAGGGCGATCTCAACCGTATCATGAGCATGAGTGACCGGGAACGCCGCGGTATTGTCGATAGTATTGCCGGCGTTGCCGAGTTCGATGTGAAAAAGGATCAGGCACTTGAAGAACTCGATCAGGTCCGTGCAAAGATCGAACGTGAAGAGCTGTTGCTTGAAGAATATACGAAACAGCTGACGGAGCTTTCGGCAGCTCGTGAAGATGCAGTGAAGTGGGTCAAGCTCAATAAGGATCTTGATTTCTTCAATGCCGCAAAGAAATCCGCGGATATTCGTAAACTTGAGACCGAACTGGTGACGATAGCCACTTCTCGCCAGGATCAGGAAGGGCTGCGTGAAAAGCATGAAGATCGTATGCATGTGCTCGAAAAAGAACGCGATGAACGCAAAGCGGAAGTCGCCGATCTGGATAAACGGATTGCCGAGAAGCAGGGTCCGGAATATATGGAGATAGTGGCCGGTCAGGAAGAGCAGAAGGGTATCATCCGTTCATCGGAGGACTCCATCGCTCTTCGAAAGAAGGATAAAGAACTGGTTCTTGAAACGATGGGTCAGCTCTATAATGATATTCAGAAGTTACAGAATTCCTATAATGACAAGAACAGTGCAGTGCAGAAATTACAGATAGATCGTGCAAACCTTGCGATGGAACTTGAGAGCCAGAAGAAGGTACTGGAAAAAGCCAAGGTGCTGGTAGCCAAGTGTGATAAGGACAGCGAGGGTGCAAACCAGGAACTCGTTGAACTGATGAATAAAATAACTGTCAAGAAAGAGGAACGTGATGTTCTGTATGTTCAGCGTGACGGTATCGTGGAGAAAAGCCGTATCCGTCAGAGTGAAATGGATAAATACGACCGTGAAGCAGAAGCGCTGAAAAACGAACGGAGCGAGCTTCTTAAGGAACAGGATGACCTTGGCAAAAGCCTCAGTTCAGTTCAGGAGGAACAGAAAGTCATCGTCAAGCAGATTGCAGAAGCAGAACGCAAGATGATGAATGTCAAGAAGAATCTCGATGCAACCCGGCAGGAGATAAATCGGTTAAAACTTCGTCAGGCGAAACTGGAAGGAGAACAGCGGGCATCGGGCGCATCCGATCGTGCAATCGATGCTGTATCCAACTTTGAAGGTGTCTATGGTACAGTTGCCAAACTGGGTAAAGTACTCAAGGCAGAACATACGGTTGCGCTCAATATTGCAGCAGGTGGCCGGCTGAAGAATGTGATTGTTGATACCGATCAGACCGGTGCAGACTGTATCCGGTATCTGAAGGAAGAAGGTCTGGGCCGTCTCACGTTCCTTCCGCTCAATAAGATGAAGGAGGCGCAGCCGCTTCCGCCGCTTGCAGGAAACGGTGTTATCGATTACGCAATCAATCTGATCGATTTCAAACCGGAATATCGACAGGCATTCAATCTGGTTTTCGGCCAGACCGTTGTCGTTGCGAATATGGATGCTGGCCGCCGTCTGATGGGCCGCTATCGTATGGTTACCTTGGATGGAGATCTGCTTGAAAAGGCAGGTAGCATGACGGGAGGTTCGATTAACAAGGACATGCGCGGATTCGGGGTGTCGACCGGCAATGAATCGGCTGAACTCAGTGCGAAAATTGCGGACCTCATGGCTGAAGAATCTGAGCTTTCTGCCGCGGACAAACGCCATGAAACCGTTGTCTCCGGATTACGTGAAGAAAAGAATCTCAAGGATTCTGCGATTACCGACATCAATCTGCGGTTGGCCAATTGCGCAAAAACCTTGGAAAAATTATCCCAGGATGAAGAAGAATCCGCGAAGCTGAAAATGGAGACGGAAAATGATTCCCGGGAACGTGCCGCGGAAATCGCTCAGTTGGAAGGTAAGATAGCTATCCTTGCACAGGATATTGATATTCTTACTAAGAGAATGGAGGAACTGAAATCCATCCTGAATAAGGAAGAGTACCAGCTTCTGACGGAAGAGCTGCAGAAAGCCCAGACGACCGTTGCGGACGCTCAGCGCAGACTGGATACGAAGACTTCAGATCTGAATGCGATCAGTCTGGAACGTAAATATTTCAAAGAGCATATTGATGAAAAAACAGCTGAACGTGCAAACGCAGAAA
>DALTWN010000237.1 GCA_029987045.1 Methanocorpusculum sp. | reverse complement strand
GACCGCGACGGGAAGAACCGGCCTTGATGGCGATGATCGGTTTCGTCTTGGTGATCTCTTTTGCCATCTCCATGAATGCGACACCATTCTTGATCTCTTCAATGTAGAGAATGATTGCTTTCGTGAACGGGTCACGGGCTGCATAGCTCATGTAGTCGAGGAAATCCAGATCGCACTGGTTTCCGACGGAAACCACTTCGGAGAATCCGATCTCCTGTCCTTTCGAGAGAGAGATACCGACGACTGCAGTTGCAATGGCTCCTGACTGCGAAATAAAGGCGGTGTCTCCCGGCAGCGGCGAGGTCGAGACATACGTCGTATCAAGCTTGTACGGCGGGAGAATCAGACCAAGACAGTTCGGACCGACAATTCTGACACCGTATTTGCGGGCGATTTCCACCATCTTGTTTTCCAGTGCACGGCCGTCTTCATTCATCTCCTTGAATCCTGCGGTGATGACTACAGCCATCTTAACGCCTTTCTGACCGCATTCTTCAATGATGCCCGGTACCAGTTTTGCCGGCACGGTGATTGCCACCATATCGACCGGTCCCGGAATTGCACTGATACTCGGATAGCACTTCTTGCCCTGGATGACATCACGTTTGTTGTTTACCGGATAGACTTCACCGGGGAACTGAAGCAGGTTGCGGAATGTCGCATATCCCATCTTGGTCGGGTCATCCGACGCACCGATGACCGCAACGGACTTCGGTTTGTAGTAGCTGAGCGGGACAATCTTGTTCGGGTCGTAATGGTCGGGAAGCTTGACCGGTTCATCCTGGACAATGACACGTGCATCGACTGCTGATCCGCCTTTCTCATGGAGAAGCAGCGGGTTGATATCGAATTCAACGACGTGTTCGTTGGTCTCGAAGAAGTTGCATGCATTCTTCAGGGTGTTGAAGAGGAACTCTTCATCCTTCGGAGCCTGGCCGCGGTATCCTTTGATGAGGGCATAGCCTTTGATCTCATGAATGAGAGAACGGATCTCCTCATCGGTTACCGGGAGGAGACGAAGTGCCACATCACGGTGGAACTCGACCAGTGTGCCGCCAAGACCGAAGGTTATGACCCTGCCGAATGTCGGATCGATCTTTCCGCCGATAATGAGTTCCAGACCCGGTTTTGCCATCTCTTCGACGATGATGCCGGTAATTTCTGCGGCCGGATTGAACGCTTTGACCGATGTTACGATTCTGTTGAATGCATCCTTCGCTTCGACTGCATCCTTGATACCGACAACTACACCGCCCGCGTCACTCTTGTGGATGATCTGCGGAGAGACAATCTTCATGACGACAGGATAGCCAATCTTCGCTGCTGCCTTCGCTGCTGCTTCGGGATCGGTTACGATTTCAAAAGCCGGTGCCGGAACATTATATTTCCGAAGCAGAGTGTAGCCGTCCGCCTCAGATAACATGCGTTTTGAGTTTGTTGCCACGCTATTCACCTATAATTATGTGTCATCCGTCGCGTCCGACGGACAATTATACATTATTTATCATGTAGAATTATATATAGACTGTGATTTAACTGCAGAATGCCGGTCTATCTCATGGAGAGAGGACTTGCAAAGCACCTATACTTAATACGCATTCGCACCAATATAAAATCATTATTGAAAGGAGAGATGTAGAAAATGAAGTATGTCGTAGTCACAGGCGGCGTAATGAGCGGTCTTGGAAAAGGTATCACTGCCGCATCCATCGGCCGTATCCTGAAGAATAGAGGATATCATGTAACCAGCGTCAAGATCGATCCGTATCTGAACATCGATGCCGGTCTGATGAATCCTGCCCAGCATGGCGAAGTGTTCGTTCTCAAGGACGGCGGAGAAACCGATCTTGACCTTGGAAACTATG
>DALTWN010000040.1 GCA_029987045.1 Methanocorpusculum sp. | reverse complement strand
TGAAGATTTCACGGACACCTTTCTCGGATTCACCGACCCATTTCGACATGAGTTCCGGACCTTTCACCGAGATGAAGTTGCACTCTGATTCATTCGCAACGGCTTTTGCAAGCAGCGTCTTACCGGTTCCGGGCGGGCCGAACATGAGGAATCCCTTCGGCGACTTGGTCGCGAACTTGTGATAGACATCGCTGTATTTTATCGGCCATTCGACCGCCTGCTGCAGTTCTTCCTTGACGCTGTCGAGTCCGCCGACATCGCTCCAGTGAATGTCCGGCACTTCCACCAGAACCTCACGCATCGCAGACGGCTGAACCATCTTGAGTGCCGCTTCGAAATCATCCGGAGTGACACGCAGCGCATCAAGGCGTTCTTTCGACGGTTTTTCCGCAGGGTTCAGACCGGGGAATTCACGACGCAGAGCGTGCATTGCTGCTTCTTTCGCAACGAGGGAGAGATCGGCACCGACGAATCCGTGGGTACGGTTCGCATACTTCTTCAGATCGACCGTCTCGCCAAGCGGCATGTTCCTTGTGTGGATCTGCAGGATCTGGGCACGTCCGTCCTTGTCCGGCACACCGATCTCGATTTCACGATCGAATCTGCCGCCTCTCCTGAGTGCGGGATCGATTGCATCCGGCAGATTGGTTGCACCGATGACGATGACTTTGCCCCTGCTCTTGAGTCCGTCCATCAGGGATAAGAGCTGGGCAACGACACGGCGTTCCATCTCACCCTTTGATTCGTCACGCTTGGGGGCGATCGAATCGATCTCATCAATGAAGATGATCGACGGAGCATTCTCCTCGGCTTTCTGGAAGATTTCACGGAGCTTCTCTTCGGAATCGCCGTAGTACTTGGATACAATCTCCGGTCCGGAGATGGTATCGAAATACGCACCCGCCTCGTTTGCGACCGCACGGGCGATCAGGGTCTTACCGGTTCCCGGCGGACCATAGAGCAGGACTCCCTTTGGCGGTTCGATTCCCAGTTTCTCGAAGACTTCCGGATTCCTGAGCGGATACTCGATCATCTCACGGACAAGCGAGAGTTCACGTCCCAGACCGCCGATATCCTCGTAATGGATGTTTCCGGCAGCTTTTCCGCCCTTCGGCGCATCTTCGCCGGTATAGACCGATCCTTTGTAGGATACGATGGTCGATTCACCAATTACTGCTACATCATCTGGGGAAATATCGGATATTGCAAAGTATGCAGTACTATAGTTTGTGAAGTTTCCCCAGCTCGAGAAGAACGAATCGAACGGATCGGATGCACGCTGAATATTGAATGCGAATATCTGACCCTTCACGACAGCTTTTCCTGCAAGACCGTTACGGACTGCAGACTGCAGTGATTCGGAATCGATCTCGATATCTTTGGAAAGCGGCTGTATTGTTATTTTGGTTGCCGTCTTCGGTTCTATCTTTTCGACGGAAACGGTATCTCCGATTCCGGCGCCTGCCGTCTGTCTGGTCTCACCATCGATTGCAATAGCGGAAGATCCGATTTCAGACCGCATCGCTTTTGCCACGGCGAACTTCTTACCGCTGATTTTTACATAATCACCGGATGCAAGACCGAGCTTATCCATACTGGAAGATGAAAGGCGTGCATATCCCTTGTGGGCATCCGCATAGTCGGCTTCCTGCACGATTAAAGGTAAGGTATTGGTATCTGTCATAATGTATCACTTTCCTTTACTTTACGTAAGTATTTTCCAATATATAAACATTTTATTCGAAGAAATCGAAAACCCCAATATCGGAGATTATTTATAGTCGCACAATACGTCAAACATGCGAACGCGCAGAAAATCGTATGGTTTATCCCTGCAAAAAACCCATCAACTCGTATGACTGAGAACTTCGCACGCTATAAGATACATACAGGCATCACCACCAGCTGCCGGGAACAGCGGACACTCGCTCCCGGAATGACCAAACGTCAGAAGCATAAAGCAACCGAAACGACAGAGAAAAAAGATTGAAAATAACAGGGAGGAAATCCCTGCATACTATTTTTAGTGGCGGAAGTATCTGACGCCGGTAAAGACCATCGCAATACCGAGCTCATCCGCACGCTTCAGGACTTCATCGTCACGGATGGATCCTCCCGGCTGGACAAGTGCTGTCGCACCTGCCTTTGCAGCGACCTCCAGGGTGTCCGGGAACGGCAGGAATGCATCCGATGCGACGACGGTTCCTTTCATGGTCCGTCCGAACTCCGCCGCCTTTTCAATGGCGATCTGAGCGGAATTGACACGGTTCATCTGACCGACACCGATACCGACCGTCTCCGTCTTGTTCGCGTAGATGATTGCATTGCTCTTTGCGAACTTGACGACCTTCCAGGCAAGCTTCATTGCTTCCAGTTCATCTGCAGTCGGCGCACGCTTGGAAACGACCTTCCAGTCTTCCGAGTATGCCGGGGTTCTCTGAACGAGAGCACCGCCGTCGATGGAACGGATTTCATCGGCATCTGCTGCCGGCGGCAGGGTGATCAGACGCATGTTTGGTTTCGATTTCGACAGTTCGAGTGCCGCTTTGGTGTAGGACGGTGCGACCAGGACCTCAACGAAGGTGGAACAGATTTCCTTCATCAGTTCCTCATCGACTTCCGTGCTCATCGCGACGATGGATCCGTAGGCAGAGACCGGATCTACATCACGTGCCTTGATATAGGATTCGAACTGGTTCTTGCCGAGTGCAACACCGCAGGGGTTGTTGTGCTTGACGATGACCGTAGCAAATCCCGTGAGTTCACGGCAGAGTGAAACGGCTGCATGGACATCCAGATAGTTGTTGTAGGACATCTCCTTGCCCTGGCCGGAGGTCTGGCCGGCAATGCCTGTCGTACCATAGACGGCTGCTTTCTGGTGCGGATTTTCACCATACCGGAGCACACGGCCGTTGGTATACTGGACAGTATACGTGTCCGGAAACTCCTTGCCCATACCCTGCAGATAGTTCGAGATGGCTGCATCGTATGCGGCAGTACGGGTGAATGCCTTTGCCGCCAGACGGAACCGCTGTTCATAGGTAGTCCCTCCGTTCTTTACCGCCTCAATTACTTCTGTGTAATCTGCCGGATCCACAATAACCGTGACATCCTTGAAGTTCTTGGATGCTGCACGGATCATTGCCGGACCACCGATATCCACGTATTCAATCAGCTGGTCGATCGGCAGATTCTTCTTGGACATCTCTTCGAACGGATAAAGATTGACACAGACGATGTCAATCGGTTCGATTGCATGTTCCTTCATGACCGCGTCATCGATACCGCGTCTGCCGAGCAGTCCGCCATGTACCTTGGGGTGCAGGGTCTTGACCCGTCCGTCCATCATTTCCGGGAATCCGGTGTACTCGGAAACATCTTTCGCAGGGATACCGGCATCACGAAGCGCCTTGGCTGTTCCTCCCGAAGAAAGAATGCCGATATTCTTTGCCGTCAGAGCTTTGGCCAGTTCAACGATACCGGTCTTGTCCCAGACAGAGAGCAGTGCAAGTGTCATATGTTATTACTATGTGCTCCTCTCTATATTAAGATTGGGCGTCTCCACTGAGTGAAGAACACGGCGAAATTCAGCGAAAAAGAGAAAAAGGGAAGATTCAGAATAATCCGGAGATCTTACCGTTGTTGTCGACGTCAATGCCGCATGCTGCAGGAGTCAATGGAAGTCCCGGCATGGTCATGATATCACCGGTCTCGATGACAATGAATCCTGCACCGTTGCAGAGACGGACGGTCGCTGCAGTGATCTTGAATCCCTTCGGACGGCCGAGCTTGTTCGGATCATCGGAAAGGGAATACTGGGTCTTTGCGACACAGATCGGCAGATTCGCACGGCCGAGCGCTTCGATGTCCTTGATTGCAGATTCTGCCTGGGCAGAATAGACGACACCGTCTGCACCGTAGATCTCTTTTGCAATGGTCTCGAGTTTTTCCTTGATCGGCTTCTCGATATCGTAGATGCACTTGAAGTTCGACGGTTTGTCGCAGGCTGCAACGACCTTCTTCGCAAGCTCAATACCGCCGTCTCCACCTTTGGCAAAGACTTCCGACAGAGCGAAGTCTGCACCGAGTGCCTTGCATTTCTCTTCCAGAATCTTGAGTTCTTCATCGGAGTCAGCTGCAAAGCGATTGATAGCAACAACGATTGGAACACCGAATTTCTTGAGGTTCTCGATGTGTGCTTCCAGGTTGACCATACCCTTCTTCATTGCCTCGACATTCGGTTTTGCCGTATCCTCCTTCTTGACGCCGCCATTGTATTTCAGGGAACGGACGGTCGCGACAAGGACGATGGCATTGGGAGTAAGACCTGCATATCTGCACTTGATATCCAGGAACTTCTCTGCACCCAGATCGGAACCGAAACCAGCTTCCGTAATGACGTAATCCGCCATCTTCAGACCGAGCTTGGTTGCACGGACCGAGTTGCATCCGTGAGCGATGTTGGCGAACGGACCGCCGTGAATCAGACACGGCGTGTTTTCCAGCGTCTGGACCATGTTCGGCTTGATTGCATCTTTCAGAAGAGCCGCCATGGATCCGACTGCCTTCAGATCACGTGCATAGAGCGGGGTTCCCTTTCTGCTGTATCCGAAGATGATGTTGCCGAGACGTGCCTTCAGGTCATCGATATCGTTGGCAAGACAGAGAATCGCCATGATTTCCGATGCGACCGTAATCAGGAAATGATCCTCACGCGGGAACCCGTTCGTCATGCCGCCAAGACCGATGATACAGTTACGCAGTGCACGGTCGTTCATATCCATGCAGCGCTTGAAGATGATTCTTCTCGGATCGATATCAAGAGCATTTCCCTGATGGATATGGTTATCGATCATCGCACAGAGAAGGTTGTTTGCCGCAGTTATTGCATGGAAGTCGCCGGTGAAATGAAGGTTGATGTCTTCCATCGGAATGACCTGGGCATACCCTCCGCCTGCCGCACCGCCTTTGACACCGAACACCGGACCAAGCGATGGTTCACGCAGACAGAGCATGGCTTTCTTGCCGATCTTCGGCATCGCTTCTGCAAGACCGACCGAAGTTGTACTCTTTCCTTCTCCTGCCGGGGTCGGATTGATTGCCGTAACAAGAATCAGTTTTCCATCCTTGTTCTTTGACAGACGTTTTTCCAGTTCATCGGAAATCTTTGCCTTATAATTACCGTAGAGCTCGATCTCGTCGGCATCTATATCGAGAGATGCTGCGATTTCGGTAATTTTCTTCATCTTCGCCTGTTGGGCGATTTCGATATCGGACAACATATAAGGTAAACCTCAATGATGTACTATTTACTCTGAAAATATATAAAGATGGGCTTATCTTCCATATCCCTCTCAATGGACAGGGAAAAATCTGTCAAAATACCATAGATTAAGTAGTGTTATAGCCAATAGATAAGTAATATGGAAATTAACGGCGTTACCATCGAAGATACCTATGCAGAGGCATTCAATGTCTGGGCCGCCCGGATTATCATTACCGCGGCAACCAAAGACTGGGCATTCTGGGCAGCAACCGAAGCTACCGGCTTTGCCTCCTCAACCATTCGCTGTCCCTGCGAGGCAGGTATCGAATCCTACCTTTCCCCCAGTGAAACTCCCGACCACCGTCCGGGATATGCCATCCTCATCTGCTCGAAGCGGAGCATGATCAAGGAACAGGTCTTATCCCGTGTATCCGACTGTATCATGCCGGTTCCAACGACAGCTGCCTTCAACGGCCACATCGAACGGGAAAAACACGAAGGAGAAACCATTTCACTGCCGGTCAAACTCCACTATTTCGGAGACAAGTTCGAAAAGAAGGTCACCGTCGGCGGCACCGAATGCTGGTCGATTCCACTGATGGGCGGCAATTTCGTCGTCGAAGAAGAAGTCACCGCAATCAAGGCAATCGCCGGCGGAAACTTCTTCATTCTGGGCGACTCGCAGATGTCAGCATTATCCGCAGCAGCCGTTGCCGCAGACGCCATCAAGGATGTCAGAGGTGCCATCACTCCGTTCCCGGGAGGCGTAGTGTCTTCCGGATCAAAGGTCGGTTCCAAATTCTACAAATTCGTGACTGCATCCACGAACGAAAAATACTGTCCGACGATTCGTGAAGCTGTCATTGCCAAAGGATTGAAGACCAATGTCCCTGACGGCGTAAAAGCAGTCTATGAAATCGTGATCAACGGTGTCAATGAAGATGCAGTAAAGGCCGCCATGAAAGCAGGCATCCACACTGCTGCAACGATTCCGGGAATCGTCAAGATCTCCGCAGGAAACTACGGCGGAAATCTCGGACCATACAAGTTCTATCTGAAGGACTGTATCTAACACCAATACTTTTTTACAAAAAAAGTGAAAAATATTTGAATAATTTTTAGTCTTTTACGTATTTCTTCATCAGATTCAGGATAGATGCTTTGTTTCCAAAGTTTGCTATGACTGCATCATCCGGATCGATTTCAATATCGAACTCTTCTTCAAGCTGACTGACGATTTCGATCAGTTCAAAGGAATCAAGCGTTCCATCTTCCATCATGTTCGGACCGTCGTAGGTGAGAATCTTCTCGTTGATTCCGCCAAGAATATTGATAATTCTTTCTTCCGTATTCATAAGTAACTCCATTGACAGGATACTGTTTCCTATTCTTTATATTTCCTTATATTTTAACTTAAGGACGGAGGCGGCATCCAGGGGCAGATAGATGGACCCGTCGTCTTCCTGCTTTGCCGCATCGATCTTGCGGTACCTGATAATCTCGACGGGTTTTCCCTGATAGGTGGTCTTCATGTGCGGGAAGATATCATTCAGTCCGTAATCGGTGGAACGGAGCAAACGATAGATATCCTCCGGTTTGTCATCCAGAGAGAAGACACCGTCCTGCGGAACCATCTTCGAGAGATAGATCTTGCGGTTCGGCGGGAACACCTGATGGGTGACCGGTGCGGTTCCCGTAACTACACCTTCGAAACTTTCGCAGAATCCTTCGAACGCGAGTTTCATCAGCGTACCTGCAAGTTCATAGGCTTTGGTATCCGGACCGATCTGTGTCTTCTTCTGAACAATGATCGCACCGTCATCGACCCCCGGCGTCACATAGTGCCAGGTAATGCCTGCTTCTGTTTCCTTTTCATACATCGCCCATGACGGTGCATTGCGTCCGGGGAATTTCGGCAGAAGTGCATTGTGGAAATTGATGACCGTGATATTTTCCTTATTGACGATATCTGCAGGGAAAAGATAGTTGTTGCTTGCGCTAATAATCAGGGTCTTTTCCTGTAATGCCATGAGCTTTTCCGTTACTTTCGCTTTTTCCGGCAACTGGGAATACGGGATGTTCTCATCGGTGCATATCTTATGCGTAATGCTTACCGGATGGATTTCATACTCGATGAATTCCAGGGTATACCCGTATTTTTCTTTCTGTGCATTCACAAACGAGAGAACTTCTCCCGTTATCTTTCCATACCCGATTACTACAATATGCTGGAAAATTCCGTTCATATGAGATACTCCTTCAAGGCCGATCTGTCGATTTTGCCGTTACTGTTAATAGGCATTTTATCGATTATAAGTATTTTGTTCGGAACCATGTATTTCGGAAGTTCTGCCGACAGACGGGCCATGATATCCTGCACGGCAGTGTCGGTTCCGCTCTCAAGCTCGACAACCAGGAATATCTTGTGCCGTTCATGGTGATAGAGAGCACAGGACCGTGCCACTGCAGGAAGCGAATCCGCAATCGTTTCCAGTTCACCGAGTTCGATGCGGCGACCAAGGTGCTTTATCTGATAGTCTTTGCGTGACAGATACATCAGTTCTCCCCGCTCATTATACCGGGCAAGATCGCCGGTCTTATAGATACGGGCACCTTTCCGCACCGGGCTTTCCACAAACGCCTGAGCTGTCTTTTCCGGATCATGATAGTAGCCGGGAGACAGACAGATTCCCTGGACACCGATTTCACCCTGTTCTCCCTCCGGCACGGGTTTTCCTGCATCATCGAGAAGAATAATCTCGACATTGTCTATCGGTTTTCCAATCGGCAACGGTTCGGTATCGGAGAAGGCACGATCCACAAGATAACAGGTACACGCATCGGTAAGCTC
>DALTWN010000039.1 GCA_029987045.1 Methanocorpusculum sp. | reverse complement strand
TGCAGATTCTGACGATCCAATCGTAAACTGGATGCGGCAATGGGAAGATAGTGTCATTTCACTTGGGATATCCCATTATCAGATGGTAACGGAAATTCTTAGAAAATTCCCTACATCCGCTAACATTGATAAGATACCGCCTGCGGCAGATCCGTTCTTGGTTGCCTATGTATTGGAGGGGCGGAAACAACAGTGTTTAGATGGAGTCCCTCCGGATTATGTGATTGTTACTCAGGAAAAACGCAATCCGAATCAACGAAAAAAGATGGACCAATTGCGAAGAAAAGCAGGTGTGGTTCCGGAAATCACCAAGTTGCCTTCAATCTGCGATTATTATCAGATTGAGACATTGGATTATATCGGTCTGTTCCGGGCAGAGAACTGGGTATTCTGATTTGTCCACCTCTTCCAAAAAACATCTATATCTTTTCACGCCAATTAGATAATTATGAAATCATTGCCTTTCGATAGAAAACCGAACGGAAAAGTCACCGTCATGTGCTGCGGCAAGGAAGTCTCGGTCCATACCACCTGTGTCTTCTGCGAACACTGTGCAGGCATCCGGGTCAACCGCAGAGTGACGCCGAACCCCTATGCCCAGGCGCTCCGCAACTCACGCGGCGGCATGGGACTCGATGAAGAACTCATGGGCGGCATGGTCATGTTCAATACGGCAGTCGACGACAAGGCGGCGACCGATATCGAATGCAGCGACGATGCGGGAACCGGATTCGTGACCGTTTCACGCCGTCATTAAGATTCCGAAGACAACCAGGACGACCATACGGGTCAGTTCGTTTCCGGCGCCGGTGACATCGCCGTTCACCCCGCCGAACAGCTTTTTTGCAACCAGTAACAGTATGCCGAATACGACGAGAGCGCCGGCGATCGCGATGGCGATCATCAGCCGCTGGGGAAGCAGCAGAAGCGGCAGCGTCAGCAGGATCGCCGGAATCCAGAACCAGCGTTTCGACTGGTCGTAGATGTATTTCTGGATGCCGTCGTGGAACGGTCTGCCGAGTGCCGAAAAGAGACCCATGACCATTTTTCCGCAGACTTCCGCCGTCAGGACGGCAATCCCGATCATCCAGACCGGAAGCGACGCGAGACCCGCGAACGAAAGAATGACGGTCAGGATGCCGATAGCAAGAGCTCCTGCACCCGTCGTCCGGTCGGTCATCGCAGCGATGCGTTTTTCCCGGCTTCCGTGCGCCATCAGGCCGTCGCCGAAATCCAGCAGACCGTCGAAATGGTTCGCGCCGGTGATGAAGATGACCAGCGCGATGGTGATGCCTGCGACGATCAGACTGTTCTCGAACCCGACAAGCCAGGCTATCAGTGCCGGAAGAGCGGCGATACCGCCGGTGACATAGCCTGCGATCGGATAGAGCCAGGAGTTCCGGGCGAACCGGTCGAAATCGGCGGGTTTGCCGAGCGGAAGGATCGTGGTGAACTGCAGCAGTGCTCTGAGAGCTCTCATGATTACTCTATACATGAGTCGTTCTCGCTGATTAAGTTGCGTGATGTTTAATACAGTTTACTTGCAATAATAGCATCATGTCATTCGTATCCGCACGTGCAGAATTCGAGGCCGAATCCCCGTTGTTCGCCCTCATACTTTCCAACTCGCTGGTATCGCAGATTCCGGGCGTTTCCGGTGCCGGAGAGGATCCCGAAAGCAGTCTGTATGTTCCGCCGCTCGATGCGGAACTGATCATCAACGGCGAACTGTCGGGCGACCTTACCCCCAATACGCCGACCGGATGCCCGACACCTGCCGCCATCACGCTGTCCATGATGGACCTTATCGGCATGCACCCGCTCATGATCGCGGCTGGACTCAACAAGCCGGTGACGGTCCCGCACCTGCATCTTGGCGAATCCGCCGGACTGGATCCGAGATCCGAAGGATATGCGGTACCCAATGCCCGCGCCCTGTTCGAACGCGGACGGTGGGTCGGATCGTTCCTGTCGCAGTCGCATGACCTGCTGGTCCTGGGAGAATGTCTGCCCGGCGGAACCACCACGGCTCTCTGCGTCCTTCGTGCCCTCGGATATCAGGCGAAGGTCAGCAGCTGTCTGGTCACCAATCCGGTCGCGATCAAGGAAGAGATCGCGAACGCCGCGGTCGCGAAAGTGCGGAAGATGGGTCTGTCCGATCCGCTCGATATCGTCGCGGCGGTCGGCGATCCGATGATTCCGGTGGCGGCAGGTATCGCGGAAGGATTCACGGGAAAACTGTTCCTGGCGGGCGGAACCCAGATGCTTGCGGCGGCGGCTCTTATCCGTGCGCTCGGCAATACGGTTCCGGACGTCGTCACCACCACGTATGTCTACAACGATTCCTCGGCATCGTTCAAGGAGACCGCGGCGGCGGTCGGCGCGGATGCGTATTATGTCGATCCCGAGTTCGCGACACTGGGTCATGCGGGAATCGCACGGTACGCACAGGGCGAGATCAAGGAAGGATCCGGATGCGGCGGTGCGATGTTCCTTGCAAGCATTCTCGGATATGCGCCGGAAGAGATCCGCGCCTGTATCCTGGAACACGTGTCCAGATATTCCAAATGAATCCGGAAACCCTTGCGGAGAAAGTGAAGGACGCGCGGTTCGTCTGTGCATGCTGCGGTGCATGCTGCAGCGGACCGGACAACGAAGTCATCGTCGCGCCGCAGGAAATCGAACGGATCATGCATGCGACCGGCGAATCGTTCGACGAGATCGCGGAACCCTATCCGGAATGGTTCGAGGAACAGGGGGAACGGTTCACGTTTTCCTGGATCCTCAGACGCGGTGCGGACGGGAACTGCCGGTTTCTCCGCGACGGTCGGTGCACGGTGTATGCGGACCGGCCGGATATCTGCCGCACGTATCCGTTCATGCTGGACCGCGGAGAACTGCTGATTTCGGAATGTCCGGCGCTCGGCAAAACGGAAACGGAAAATCCGTTCCAGATCGCGGAAGATCTCATCGCCCGCGAACAGCACGACGATGCAGAGATCGCCGCTGCCCGGCGGGAATACCAAAAGCATAGTATGGTTGCGGGAGCAACAGTAGTAATAGACAGCCGGGGAGTGCACCCCCGCACGATAGAATAATGACACAGATACACATCGTCGGAACCGCACATGTTTCCGAGAAGAGCATCCGGGAAGTCCGGGAAGCGGTCGATGCCTATAATCCGGAGATCATCGCGATAGAACTGGATCCGGGAAGATATGCGGCGATCCGCCAGCAGATGCGCGAAGAGGAAGCGGCACGGAAAGCCGCGGAAGAGGCCGCAGAACAGATCGTGCAGCCGGAAGGGTCCTGTACGCTCACCGTGGAGGCGGACGAAGGGAACACGTATGTCCAGAGCGCGACCGTATCCGATGTGCGGCAGGAATCCGTTCGTCCCCTGAACGTTCCGGAAGCAGCCGGCGTATCCGTTCCGCAGCCGGGAACGAAAGCGCCAGAGGTCAAGAAGCTGCTGAGCGGCAATTTCACGATAACGCTCGTCCAGTGGCTGCTTGCGTATGTGCAGCGCAAGATCGGATTCAATGTCGGCGTCGAACCCGGAGCGGAGATGAAGGAGGCGATCCGTCTTGCCGAAGAACGGCATATCCGTCTCGCGCTCATCGACCGTGACATCAACATCACGCTTTCCCGGTTCTGGAAGAGCATGAAGTTCCTCGAGAAGGCGAAACTGGTCTGGGCTCTTGTCCGGTCCATCGCGTCGAAGGAGGACGAGACCGATGCGATCGATGCAGAGACCGTCGATTCGCTCACGCAGGAGAACGTGCTCGAAGTAGCGCTCGACGAGTTCCGTGAATTCTCGCCGACCGGATCGAATGCGCTGATCACCGAACGCGACGCGTATCTTGCGCACGGTATCATCGCCATCGAACAGGCTCCGTTCGAGCATGCGGTCGTCGTCTGCGGCGCAGGACATGTCCCGGGCATCACGCGGTTCCGTGAACATCCGGAAACCCTGCCGGCGATCGAGGATCTCAGGACCATTCCGAAGAAGTTCCCCTGGGGAAAAGTCATCAGCGGCCTGGTCATCCTGGTTCTGCTCATCCTGGTCCTTGCGATCGGATTCTCCGGTGCGACCGAACTCCTGCTGGTGGCGCTCATATTCTGGGTATCCATCAACGCGGTCCTTGCGGGTATCGGCGTCATTGCGGCACGCGGCCATATCCTGTCGGCACTGACGGCGGCAGGTCTTGCGTGGCTTACCTCGCTCAGTCCGTTCCTTGCCTGCGGCTGGTTCGCGGCACTCGTCGAGGCACGGATGCGGCCGCCGACGGCAGGAGATATCAAGGCGATCACCAAGGCAGAAAGCCTGAAACAGATGGCATCGGTTCCGCTGTTCCGCATCCTGCTCGTCGCGGCGCTCGCCAATGTCGGCAGTATCCTCGGTACGGTCTGTTTCTTCGTGTTCCTGACTCCGGTGCTCGGTGTCAGTGTCGATATGATGAAGGATATCCTTCTTACGGGTCTGTCGAATCTCTGGAACTGGATCATCAGTCCGTTCGTCCACTAAATACGGAAACCGACCCAAAGGCCTTACTAGGTTCAGCGCCAATCTATCTTGCATGAGTGACGCAGCAGCAGCAAAGCGCGACGCAGGGTTTCGCGCGGCAGATATGGTACAGGACGGCATGACCATCGGGCTCGGTACCGGATCCACCGTCTTCTTCGCCATGGAACGTCTTGGTGAACGCATAAAGAAGGAAGGGCTGAATATCCGCGGGGTTCCGACTTCGCATCAGACCGCACAGCGGGCGGAAGAGTACGGCATTCCGCTGACCACGCTGTCCCTTCATCCGAAACTCGATCTCGCCATCGACGGTGCAGACCAGGTATCGCCGGAAAAATATCTGGTGAAAGGAAGAGGTGCGGCGCTTCTCCGCGAAAAGATCGTCGCCGATGCGGCGGAGAAATTCATCGTGGTCATCGACGAATCCAAATCCGTGTCCGGTCTGTCGGCTGCGGTTCCGCTGGAAGTCCTGCCGTTCGCCTACGGCAGTGTCTGTCGCAGACTGCGTGAACTGGGAGGAGAACCGGTCATGAGGAACGGCGTGAAGAAAGACGGTCCGGTCATCTCCGACAACGGCAACTATATCTTCGACTGTGCGTTCGGCGATATCAAGGATCCGGAAGCCATGGAGAAAGCCATCAATGCGATTCCGGGTATTCTCGAATGCGGAATCTTTTCCACGCTGACGGAAAAGACGACGGTCATCATCGGCAAGGCGTGAGCGCAGAACAATGAAGACCATCGCTGTTCTTGCATCCGGCCGCGGGTCCAATTTCCAGGCGATCCTCGACAGTATCGCCGCCCGCAGGATCGACTGCCGCTGTGTCGCGCTCATTACGGACAACAAGGATGCGTATGCCGTCGAGCGTGCGAAGCAGGCGGGCGTTCCGGTCATCGTCCATCATTTCAAGGATTATCCGTCGAAAGAGGCATACGAGAACGATCTGCTGGAATCGATGAAGAAGACCGGTGCCGATCTGTTCCTGTGTGCCGGATACATGCGTATCGTCGGTGCGAAGATCACCGACACGTTCGCCGGCAGGATGATGAACATCCATCCGGCGCTGCTGCCGGCATTTCCCGGTCTGCACGCCCAGCGTCAGGCGCTCGAGTACGGTGCGAAGGTCGCCGGATGCACCGTGCATTTCATGGACAGCGGTCTGGATTCCGGTCCGGTCATCCTGCAGAAGACGGTGCCGGTTCTTGATGACGATGATGAAGATACGCTTGCCGACCGTATCCTCGAACAGGAACATGTCGCGTTTTCCGAAGCGGTCGGTCTGTTCTGCGACGACCGTCTCCGGATCGAAGGCAGGCATGTCCGGATTCTGCCGCAGAATTAAATAGCAGAACCATACTATTAACTAGAGTATCATGGCAAAATACGGCAAAGGCATCGCTCCCAAGGATATCGCCCGTGAACGGATCGAGATCCTGATGCGGCAGGCCGAGGCGTGCAAGGATACCGATTCCGCCCGCGCCGCACGCTATGTGGGTCATGCCCGCGATATCGCGACCAAACAGCGTGTCCGTCTGACCCGCCGGGAAAAGCGGTCGTTTTGCCATCACTGCGGCACGTATCTGGTGCCCGGAACAACCAGCAGAGTGCGTATCGCCCGCGGACGGGTCAGCATCACCTGTACCGTCTGCGGCAGTGTCGTGCGCATTCCGCTCTCCAAGAAGATAAAAGAATGAAAAAGGAAGATGAACGATATATCCAGACGCTCAAACCCACGGTCTGGATCGGGAAAAACGGGTTCAGTGACGAAATCGCAGCGGAGCTTAAGAATCAGCTGAAGTCCCGCGGCGTGGTGAAGGTGAAATGGCTTTCTTCCGTGATGATGGAGGAAGGCGAGGCGGAGGTTCTCGCGAAACTTGTCTCCGCCGAAGTCGTGGGTGTCCGCGGAAAAATCGCCGTCCTTGCCGCGAAGAACCGGCCGGTTCAGCAGAATCCGGAATCGTCCGTCAAGCGGAGCGCGGTATCCCGCAGACTCGAAGCGCACCGCCGGTCCATCCTGCGAAAATAATAATCCCCTGTTTTTTTTTTGACGCACCTTCTCTAGTTACCGAACTTGCAAAAAATGCCATTTCGGTAAATAGATTTGTATTCTATTTACCAAAATTTAAAAAAATGTGATTTCGGTAAATAGAATGTGTGTTCTATTTACCAAAACTGCAAAAAATGCAATTTCGGTAAATAGATTTAATGTGTGGGGCGTTCTATAAGTATACATGAAACTCATTGAGCGAATGCAGTATCTTGATATCATGGTTGCATTACTGGATGTACCGGACATCAAGGTCATAACAGGTATTCGCCGATGCGGAAAATCAGCGTTGCTTCTTCAGTTCACGGAACGGGTGCAGTCCGTGCGTCAGGACGTGAACATCATCCGCCTGAATCTGGATCGGCACGAAGCCGAACCGTATCTGGAATATCACAGATTGTACGATTTTGTCGAGTCGCAGTATCAGGAAGGAAGAAAGAATGTCGTCTGCATCGATGAAGTCCAGATGTGTTCCGGGTTTGAGAAAGCAATCAGCTGGCTTCACGAATCCGGAAAATATTCTCTCTATATCACGGGGTCGAATGCATTTTTGTCAGCCAGCGATCTTGCAACATTGTTTACCGGACGAACATTCGAAATCCCGGTCTTCCCCTTCTCGTTTGCTGAATATTGTGCATATTATCCGGAATATGCTCCGTTCGATGCGTTTGGGAACTATCTTCAGGAAGGGGGGATGCCAGGGGCCTATCTTTTGCCATCCCAGCAGCTTCGGTATCAGTATGTTTCCTCGGTCTTCTCAACGCTGATCGTTCGGGATATCCAGGCCAAATATCACATCCGCAATGTCGCGCTTCTTCAGAAAGTGACCGATTTCCTCCTGGACAATGTGGGAAATCAGACGTCACTGACCTCGATTGCGAAACAGATCTCTGTAGGGAATACGATGGAAACGCATCAGACAATCGGAAAATACATCACCTATCTGGAACGTTCATTCTTGTTCTACAAGATTCCACGATACGATGTCGCAGGGAAAAAATATCTGTCTACGCAGGAAAAGTACTATCTTTGCGACCATGTATTCCGCTATGCAGTCCATGGTCGGAAAAATCAGGATTATGGCAGGGTCATGGAAAATATCGTCGCGATAGAACTTCTTCGTCGCGGGTATGAGGTATATGTCGGCGTTCTTCGTTCAGCCGAGATTGATTTCATTGCGCTTCGTCGGGATGAAAAGCTCTACATTCAGGTATGTGACGATATTTCTCACCCGGAGACATTCAAGCGGGAAATTACGCCTCTCCTCCAGATCAAGGACAATTACCCCAAAATCATTCTGACACGGACGTGGCACGAACCGTATGACCACGAAGGGGTCCAGATATGTGATCTCGGCGGCTGGCTTCGTCAGACCGGTTCACGAGGGCCCTGATCCGTATCTTCTCCGGAATCACCGGATTTCCGGGGGGTTGTGAGATAGTATTATATGCGTGGACTGCGAATCTGTTTACACTCGTGTTGAAACTGATGTTCGGCCGGTGTGCCGGAATCATTTCGATGAGTCAAAGTGGAGAAAATTATCATGGCAGCAGCAAAGCCCCACATGAACCTT
>DALTWN010000236.1 GCA_029987045.1 Methanocorpusculum sp. | reverse complement strand
AACGGCCAAAAACGGGGTATTTTCCGGCAATTCTCTTAGTGAGAATGGGAAAAATCTAGGTGGCGTCAAGATTGCGCCACTCTCTGACAAGTCTAAATACAGTCGTTGCCGAATACATATCGGATGGTCTGATAACTCCGCTATTCTTCATTGATATCAGTTTCTCTTCCGCACGACGAATTGCCTTTTCTTCATTTCCCTTTGTACGTAGAATCTCGTAAAGGTTAGAGAGATTTTTCACATACCGCCTTCCGGTTTTTGTCACGAACAGTTCTTTGAAGAGGTCATTGGTTGTAACAGAATCTGTGTGTGAACCAAGTGAATCGAAATATGCCCAGAACCATTCTTCAATACATGGGTTTGACCAAGCAACCTCGCATTTGATCTGTTTAGCTTCCTGAATGATAGCATCAAAATTCACCACTCTGTCTCGATCAAATACAATCCAGATTCGTGCAGGATTGAAATCCGGAAAAATGTCTTCGTTCCTGAGTGTGTTACATTTTTCGATGAGCCTATCAACCTTGATTTTCGTATGGATTTCCACAGATAATGGGGTTCCTTCCTGGAGAGAATCTTTCAGCCCGGTAAAATAATTCTCTTCGGTCTTTTCACCGTCTGTCAGAATCACGTATTTTGTCTGTTTCCTTCGATAACGATTTTTTCTGTTGTCACGACTGTTTTGCATTCCGATATGTCGATTATTCGGCATCGATTTCCTCCAAACCAGGAATCAGCATCTTTCCAAGCTGCGGAACTCCGCCATATTCCCCCATAAGGAACCGTTTCCACAGACAATCGTATTTTCTGATGCATTTATCGGTATCGTTCTTGAAATCGGTAATAGCATAGAGCTCCGAACTGTTTTCCTTCCGGTCTTTTTCGACAATCCAGATTTCGTCACGGCGAAGAAGATTCGTGGCAAGCAGCGTAACATCATGCGTCGTGAATATCAGCTGTGCATTCTTCGGATTCCGGCCCGGATCAAGGAAGAGAAGAATCAGACTGCGCTGCAGGAGCGGATGAAGCTGATCGTTCATCTCATCGATAATGAGCACTCCGCCTTCACGTAGCGTATTGCGAATCGGATCATAGAGAGAAAGCATCTTCTGCGTTCCGGCTGATTCCAGATTGAAAGGCAACAGGGTTTCTTCGGCCGAATCGTTCATCCGGTGTTTTGCAAATATCGTATATCCTCCCCCTGAGATCTGATTCTCCTCAACTTTCCTGCTTTCGAATCCATTAATAGACGTATCGAACGTCGATATGAATCGGACCGCTTCTGCAATTTCATCCGGATCGTTCTCCAAAAATTTCTGTGGCATCATCCGCAACAGGGATGCGGAACTCTGTGGATTTCCGTAGTCGAGGAGGTGCATCCGTGCGAACCACCGGTATACCAGTTCACAAATCCGAATCTTCAGTTTTGCGCCAAGAGAAACAAGTAACGTTTCCGGATTCAGCGTGGTCCTGATGATCTTCTGCTGTTCTGCGGAAATATCTTCGCTCAGGAACTCAGGATCATGTTCTGCGGCACGATAAAACACCTGACGATACTTCCGCTGCGTCTTTGCCTTGCTGTTGAGCCATTCTTCCCTGATGATACGCGTAACGGAATCTATCGAGAATCCATAGTTGTAGGAATGCTGCGTATCGGCATGGTAGAAAAAGACTTCAAACGGGATCTCCTTCTTTCGTGAATCCATATCAAGAACGAACGGAGCCAGGGAAAAATCAGGCACACTCATCGCGGATCCGATATCCCCGCCAAAATTCAGTGACTGGAGAACATACCCCTGCATAGCCTCAAAGGCACGATACAGATTGGATTTGCCGCTTGCATTCGCCCCATAGACCGCAGACGTTTTCAGGACTTTGTCGGTCCCGCATTCGACAACATG
>DALTWN010000235.1 GCA_029987045.1 Methanocorpusculum sp. | reverse complement strand
TACCAGCAGCCGCCCCAGTATCAACAGCCTCCGCAATACCAGCAGCCGCCCCAGTATCAACAGCCTCCGCAATACCAGCAGCCGCCTCAGTATCAGCAGCCTCCGTATGCCTATGCAGAAGCTCCACGTGTACCGGGCTTAAATGAAGCTGTCTGTGATGAATGCGGTCAGATCTATCCCAAATCCGAGTTGCGGAGATGTAAAAAGTGCGGCGCAGTATTATGTCCGAAATGCCGTGGCAAGCACAAATGCAAGAAAGCTCCGAAGAAGAATACTGCAGGTGAACTCTACCCTCAGGCATCCCATGTTCACGAGGATCCGAGCAAATCCGATGCAGTGATTGCAGGAGACCAGTCCGAGAAGAAGCAGAAGAAGGTAAAGCAGCCGAAGGAGAAGAAGGAAGGCAAGAAGATGAGTAAGAAGACGCTTATCCTTCTTATCGTTGTAGGTGTACTCATTGCGGCACTGATTGTTGCGTTCCTGATGATCAACAAGACAATCCCGTCCGTTCTTCCAGCAGAGTTCACTGCCCTGTTCTCCAACATCTCTACCCCATAATCCTCTTTTTCACGATGAAACCCCTTTCATCTATTGTATACCCACAGATTGAAGAAAATGAGGGTACGGGTTTCCGGGATGTTCTTGTCTCCATTCCGTTCGAACATCTGAATCATGCACATACGGTGCAGGTATCCAATGCTCTCTATGATGGTGCGCGTGCATCGTCGAAGAAGGCCCTTGTGCCGTCCGGTATCGGCGATGCATGGCTTCCCGGCTATTATTCCGCCTTTATCTGTGACAAGGCACAAACGCAGTTCATCTCCGGTCTGCTTCGTATCTTTCGTAAGATCCGTACGGAATGTCGTCTCGATTCCGACCGGTATCTGGAACTCCTGGTTGCGTATGTCCAGGGAATTCCGTATGATTTTGAAAAGACAGCATCGCTTGATACCGCACCCAGATTCCCCGTAGAAACCGTTGTCGACAATACTGGAATCTGCAGCGACAAAAGTCTCTTGCTTGCCGCACTTCTGTCTACCGAAGGATATGCCTGTGCCATTCTGCATTTCGGGCGGGATCATCATGCGGCAGTAGGTATCCCGGCACCAGCCGGATATGATTTTGACAAGTGCGGATATGCGGTGATTGAAACCACTGCGGTATCATATATCGGTGGACTTCCTATCGCTCCGGACGGGTCGCAGAATCTGCATCGGCCGAAAGTGATTCCCATCGGAAACGGTCAGAAGACCTATAGTGCCATCCGCGATGTCGCAAAGATCCATGCAGTACTGAATGACTTGAATGAAAAACTGAAAAGCGACGGGACACTGGTTTCTGAACTTACGCGATTGCAGAATTCGATTGCATCCCAGACGGAAAAACTGCGCCAGATGAAAGCAGATCTGGAATCCGGCATACTGTCCGATGAAGAGGACGATATTCTCCGTCCGCAGGCGCATACCGCTCTTCTCAGGCTTCAGCAGACTATCCGTCAGTATGATGCGCTTGCGGCTGAATTTTCGCAGGCCCGTGAGCTTCTGGCATTTATCCATCATAATCGTCTGAATCGTGCTGCTGTCGTCAAAAAGATCTATTATTTTGATAAAAAGACGCGATAAGAGTCTTTGTTTTATATGGAAATACGTCGAATATACCAGTACTCAACGTATAATTGACGTGTGATTGATATGAAAAAAGTTGCAATTTTAGGAGGAACGGGAAATATCGGTGAAGGACTTGCCCGCAGGATCTGTCTTGGCGGCAAGTTCGATGTTGAAATCGGGTCACGCGGTGCGGACAAGGCACAGGTCGCCGCAGACGGCGTCAACCAGTGTCTTTCGGAACACAAGTGCACGCTTACCAAATGTAGCGGCGGAACCAATGCCGATGTCTGCGATGCGGATATCCTGATTCTCTCGCTGC
>DALTWN010000038.1 GCA_029987045.1 Methanocorpusculum sp. | reverse complement strand
CCGGATGCAGAAACACGAGGTCAAGGAACTCGGAACCATTGCAGGAACCGACCTTGTCGACAAGACGGTCGTCAATGAATTCACCGGTAAGGAAGTCATGATTCTTCCGGCAAGTTTTGTCGATCCCGATATGGCATCCGGTCTTGTCATGTGCGTTCCGGCGCACGCCCCCTACGATTACATCGCACTCCGCGATCTCCAGCAGCAGGGCAAATATACCGATATCCAGCCGATCTCCCTGGTCACCACGCCGGGATACGGCGAGGTTCCTGCCCGCGACATCGTCGAGAAGAACAAGATCCCGAACCAGAACGATCCGCGCATGGACGAGCTGACCCAGGAACTCTATACCGCCGAATTCTCGAAAGGAAAACTCAACGAGAAATGCGGCAGCCATGCCGGCCAGTCGGTCAGACAGGCACGTGAAGAGGTCACTGCGGAATTCACCGCACGCGGATCCATCATGTTCCACGAGATGAGCCAGAAACGGGTCATCTGCCGCTGCGGAAACCGTGTCTACGTCAAGATCCTCGACGACCAGTGGTTCATCAACTACGGCGACAAGGAATGGAAGAAACAGGTCCATGACGTCATGCCGAACGTCGAACTGGTTCCGCCGGAGGTCCGTGCGGAGTTCGAACGTACCATCGACTGGCTGCGCGAATGGCCGTGTTCCCGCCGGGTAGGTCTTGGAACCCATGTCCCGTGGGATCCGAAATGGCTGTTCGAACCGCTGTCCGATTCGACCATCTACATGGCATACTACACCATCTCCCACAAGATCGTCAAGATTTCGGCAGAGAAACTGACTCCCGCCGTCTTCGATTATGTCTTCCTGGGCAAGGGCGACCCGGCGCAGCTGCCGGTCGATGAAGCGACCGCAAAGGATCTGCGTGCGGAGTTCCTCTACTGGTATCCGTACGATTACCGGTTCAGTGCGAAGGATCTGATCTCCAACCACCTGACCTTCCAGATGTTCCATCACCGCGCCATCTTCCCGGACAACCTCCAGCCGAAGGGAATGGTCGTGTTCGGTATGGGTCTCCTGAACGGTATGAAGATGTCTTCTTCCAAAGGAAACGTGTTCCTGCTGGAAGATGCGGCGAACGAGTTCGGTGCGGATACCGTCCGTATGTTCCTGGTCGGTTCGGCCGAACCGTGGCAGGATTTCGACTGGAGAAACGAACTGGTCCTTTCCGTCAAGAAACAGATCGAACGCATGTGGCAGCTGGTTCTCGATGCGGAATCCGCGACCGGCACGACGCCGATCGATGCATGGCTCGAATCCCGTATGCAGCAGCGGATCGCCGCGGCGACCAAATGTCTTACCGCGTTCCAGACCCGTCAGGCCCTGCAGGAAGCCTACAACGGCGTCGTATCCGATCTGTCCTGGTACCGCAGACGGCTTGCCGACGGCACGCCGGGATCTGTCCTCAAGGATGTCATGTCCGCATGGGTCCGCCTGATGGCACCGGTCATTCCGTACACGGCTGAAGCACTGTGGAAGAAGACCGGACACGAGGGTCTCGTCTCCTTCGCATCCTGGCCGGTCGCCGACGAAACGAAGATCAACAAGTCCGTCGAGATTTCCGAAGAACTGCTCCAGCGCACGCTCGAGGATATCCAGTCGATCATGAAACTGGTCCAGATCGATGCAAAGAAGGTCCGGCTCATTCTCTCTCCTGCATGGAAACAGGACGTGTTCAGGATCGTCGCCGGCGCAGAAGACAAGCGCAATGTCGTCAAGACCGTCATGGCGAACGAAGGTCTCCGTGCACACGGAAAGGAAGCGACCGATGCGGCAATGCAGACGGTCAAGCTCATCCACTCGCTCTCTCCGGAACTCGTCGCCGCGATCGCGAAGGGTGTCGACGAACAGTCCATCTTCTCCGCAGCGAAGACGTTCCTCGAGAAGGAATGCGGTCTTGCCGTAGAGATCGTCTCTGCGGATTCCTTCGAACATCCGAAGGCAAAATCGTCACTGCCGTTCAAGCCGGCAATCGTGATAGAATAAATCCTTTCCTCTTTTTTCAGTCCTGTTTTTTTCAGGCCCTATATAAACATCCCTTAGCATTATAACCGTACCCACAAAATAAATGGGTATAAGACATTCTTTCAGTGTGTTGGAAGGTGTATTCTAGATATGATGAAGAAAGCGACTAAATATGGAATTTTGATTTTCGCGGCAGTGCTGGTCGTAGCGATGGCGTTTGCCGGAGCGGCGAGTGCAGATGAAAAAACGGTTTCGTCATGGGCGGATTTAAAATCCAAAGTTGAAGAGTGGACCGACAAAAACACGATGCGTACCATCTATGTGGACAAAGATATTACGATTGAGAGAACGGGGTCTTTTCCAAACAAGGCTTATTATCAAATCAATGTCTATGGCAATGTTACTATCATGCCGGCAACCAATGCCAAGGGTAACAAAGTAACTATTAACGCAGATCAGAAGAATAGAATTTTTGAAGTGAATAGTGGCGCCAGTCTCACGCTTGCAGGAAACTCTGGAAAGAAACTTATTCTTACTGGTGGCGGTACGGGTCCTATCTGGGCGATAGCATATGGTGGTGCAGTAAAAATCGACGATGGAGGTACATTGTTCCTGAACGATGGGTGTACTATCACGAATTGTAAAGTATCTGTCATTACTTTTGACTATGGCGGCGGTGTATATGTTGATAATGGTGGATTGTTTGTCATGAACGGTGGAGCTATCACTGGATGTTCTGCAGATTACGGTGGTGGTGTGTACGTCGCAGATGGTGCAAAATTCATCCTGGAAAATGGAGAAATCAGCGGGTGCAGTGCAAGTATCGTCGGAGATCTTGTATATGTGTATGGCGATGGAGTATTCGAGATGAATAATGGCCACCTCACAGACTCTGCAGAAATAGGTTCTGATGCAGTCCATCTGTTTGGCGGTACGTTCAATATGACCGGAGGAACCATCGATACTTGTGTCGATGAAGGTGTGTATATTAATGGCGGTATGTTCAACATGACTGGTGGAACCATCACCCGGTGTGGAACACAGGGTGTGCATGTTGCAGGTGGTGTATTTGAGATGAATGATGGAAGCATCATCGGCAGCAAGAACAGTGGTGTTGTCGTCGAAAATGATGCTGTATTCACGATGAATGGTGGAAAGATCACAGGATGTACTACACCAACATCTGGTGGTGGTGTGTATGTGGATGACGGTACGTTTGAGATGAATGCTGATGCAGTCATTTCTGATTGCGGTGCAGGCAGACATGGTGGTGGTGTGTATGTCAAAAACAGTACATTCACCATGCATGGTGGTAATATAACTGGTTGTTATGCAGATGTCGGCGGTGGCGTGTATGACCAGGACAGCACGTTTATCATGGATGGCGGTGACATCTTTGGCTGTACTGCAAAAGCGTGGCTCTCTACCGTGATATATGAACGTGGAGGCGGTGTGTATGTTGGAACCAAAGGTACGTTCACAATGACTGGTGGAAACATTACCAAATGCACGGCGCATGATAATGGCGGGGGTGTGTTCGTAGAGCGCTTGTTCGCAGATTATACCGGTATATTTAGCGTAAGCGGTACAGCTACGGTAAAAGACAATACGAAGAAAGGGGAAACAAACAACGTCTATCTTGATGTATGGCCTGGGCTGTACCCGCCTCACACCCAAAAAATGGCGGTACTCAATTTCATTGGTCCGTTCTCCGGCGATATCGGTATCGCAAATCCTGCCGGTGAACCGGATGTGCAGTTTGGAACTGCCGACGCTTACTATGAAGACGCCGCGAACTTCTCGTCCGACGACGGTCGTTATCTGGGATATCTCATGAAGAATAGTGACACTTATCTGCTCGTATGGGCTGACAAGTACGCAATTTCCGTCGATACCGTCTACCATGGAACACTGACGGCAAACAGGACCGAAGCCGCGGCGAATACCTCGGTACAGGTCGTTGCCGCAGCGGATCCGGGATACCATCTGAACGCTACCTGCTGGTACAATGCAAGCGATGCAGACAACCGTACGTACTTTGAAGACAGTTTCAAGCTTCCGGGAAACCATGGCATTCCGGTTCATTACGTGAATGTGAGCGGCGATTTCCAGCCGAACGTAACGGTCATCTCCCTTGATCAGAATGGCGGCCATGGTGGAACGGCGGCAGTGAATGCCACCTATGGTGAATCGACGTTCAATACCTCCATCGCAAACCCGCAGCGTACCGGTCACATCTTTGTCGGCTGGAACCTTTCGGACAGTGGCGATGAACTCATCGACGTGAACGGCACGCTCGTTTCGGATCTTTCCGGCTATACCACTGATGGCAACTGGACCTACACCGGATCCCACGGAGGAGAGGTCGGAGTTATTGCCAACTGGTCGGCGATCATATACAATGTCACGGTGATCGATGACGGGTATGGCACAGCGTCTGCGAACATCTCCAGCGGATCGATCGGAACCCCGTTCCTTCTGACGGTCGATAGCGTAACCGAAGGATACGAGTTCAAGGAATGGTACATCCTTGACGGCGGAGTGATCATCGATGAAAACAATGTGTCCCAGATTTATGACCGCGATGTCATCATCAAGGCACTGTTCCAGAAGACAGGATCTGCTCCGGTCGCGACGGGATCCATAACGGTGAACATCGTCTGGCCGACGGATGGACCATTGACATCGGCATACATCCAGCTCATGCCGTCGACGAAATATGAGGAGTTGCCTGCTCCTTCAGGATCATACACCCATACGTTCACCGAAGTAGAACCCGGTGTATACAGTGTCGATATCACGTATGTGTATGCCGATACCAATGCAACGGTACGGAAAGCGAACGTTCTCGCCGACAACACCGCAGGACCGGATTATACTGCTTCGGTCTCCGTTACGCTTCCGGGTCTGTGCGCCAACACCGAGATCATCAAGGATGAGAACACGTCGATCCGTGAAATCAAGGCGGACGGTCTTGTCGAGGAAGCAGAGTACTGGGCATTCAATCTCAGTGGAAATGTCACGGTGACCCTGACGCTCACCGAAGACGCGATGTCCGGTTCCCAGTACCAGTTCATCCAGGATATCCGGCAGATGATGCCTTCGGTCAATGTTTCGGGACTTCAGCCGATCAATGCAACCGTCTGGCTGTCCAGTGACGATGGAATCCGCGGTCTGTCTGAAACGGAGACTGTCTTCGAACTGTATGTCCCGTTCGATGGACAGGGCAAGTATGATATCCGTGTGTTCAGATCGCATAACGGCACGACCGCGGAACTCCAGCGCCTGAATGCCAGGCCGGTACAGGGAACATGGATGGACGGAACCTATTTCATCGGACCGCAGGGAATCTACATCTATACGGACAAGTTCTCGTTCTATGCGATCGGATACTCGTCTACTGCTTCGGCCGTCTACACCCCGAGTTCGTCCCATCAGACCGGATACACGGTCATCCTTCCGGACTCGGTGAATACGACCCAGAAACCGACCCAGAATCCGACACCTGCTGCGACCCAGGCCCCGACGCAGATGCCGACGACCCAGCCGACACAGAAATCCCCTGCACCGGTCATCGGCCTGATTGCCGGCCTTGGTATTGCGGCAGTGCTGCTGAGACTGAGAAGATAAGGATATCCTGATCTTTCGTGGTTGAAGACAGCCACGCATCTTTTTTTTTTCACCGGAATTCCGCGAAATAGGGAAATATCTCTTCGATTTTCCGGATATTCGGCGTTCCGGTTAAACTATATTGCAGGAACTCCAATAAGTAACATAGAATGGAGGAAGAAACAAAATCATTCGGGGAGTTCGCGATTTCTGAAGAGTTGCTCTCGGCAATCAGCGACATGGGATTTGAGGAGCCGACGCCGATCCAGCAGATGGCTATTCCGCAGATTCTTGATGGGAAAGATGTTACCGGACAGGCACAGACGGGGACAGGAAAGACAGCAGCATTTGGTATACCGATTATAGAGAAGCTTGATCCGGAAAATAGAAATGTACAGGCGATTGTTCTTTCTCCGACACGTGAACTGACGATTCAGACAGCTGAAGAGTTTTCACATCTGATGAAATACAAACAGGGACTCACGGTCGTCCCGATCTATGGCGGACAGGCGATCGAACGCCAGCTTCGTGCGCTTCGCGGATCGGTCCAGGTGGTTATCGGAACCCCGGGCCGTGTCATCGACCATATCAACCGCGGCACGCTGAAACTCGATCAGGTCAAGATGTTCGTGCTCGATGAAGCGGATCAGATGCTCGATATGGGATTCCGCGACGATATCATCGAGATTCTCGGCCAGACGCAGGAAGACCACCAGACGATCCTGTTCTCGGCAACGATGCCGGCACCGATCCTGGATATCACCCGCCGGTTCCAGAAGGATCCGGAGTTCATCAAGATCACCCGCCGTGAACTGACGGTTCCGCAGATCGAACAGACCTATATCGAGGTCCGTGAACGCGACAAGCTGGAAGCACTCTGCAGATTCCTGGACATGAACAATCCGGAACTCGCACTGGTGTTCTGCAACACCAAACGTTCCGTCGATGACCTGATGACCCGCATGCAGGCACGCGGATACATGGTCGAGGCGATCCACGGCGATATGAAACAGATACAGCGCGACCGTGTCATGTCCCGGTTCCGGTCGGGATCCATCGACGTGCTGATCGCGACCGATGTGGCCGCCCGCGGAATCGATGTCGACGATGTCGATATCGTCTTCAACTACGATGTCCCGCAGGATGTCGAATATTATGTCCACCGCATCGGCAGAACCGGCCGTGCAGGACGGACCGGAAAATCGGTCACGTTCGTCGCACCGCGTGAGATCTACAAGCTGCGCGATATCCAGCGCTACGCGAAGATCAAGATTGCGAAGACCCCGATTCCGACGCTCAACGATGTCGCCGAAGTCAAGCAGCAGGCATTCCTCGACAAGGTCCGTGAAGTCATGAACGACGAATCCGGCGACCTTGAACGCTATCTTCCGCTCATCGAGCAGCTGCTCGAATCCCAGCCGGAATCCGGCGACGAGGTCACCAGTATCGAAGTCGCCGCGGCACTGCTGAAGATGCATCTGGAAGACGCGAAGAGTTCCATGAGCGAAGAGATCGAGGAACTGCAGCCGCAGCCGAAACCGCGCAGAAGCCGCGACCGTGACGCCGACGGCGATGAAGCGCGGTCCCGCCCGGTCGAGGAAGGAACGTACGAGACGTCCGGTGCAGAACCGGGCATGGTCCGGTTCCGTATCTCGCTCGGAAAGAACCAGCAGATCCGCCCGAAGGACATCGTCGGTGCATTTGCCGGAGAATGCGATATTCCGGGTTCATCCATCGGCCGCATCGATCTCTACGGCAACTACTCGTTCGTCGAGGTTCCGCTGGAACATGCCGACAAGGTCCGTGAAGTCATGAGCAAGGCGACGATCCGCAGCAAGGAACTGCAGATCACGATCGCGACGCCGCGTCCGGAACGGGAAGAAGGCGACGAATCCCGCGGAAACGGCAGAAGAGGCGGATACGGCGGTGACCGCCGCGGAGGACACGGCGGATATGGGGGAGACCGTCGTGGCGGCAGACGTGACGGCGGATACCGCAAGGACCGTGACGGCGGGTCCGGCCGCGGCAACGGCGGAGGATACCGCAGAGGCCGCGATGGCGGCAGAAGAGGCGGATACGGCGGCGATCGCTACGATGACCGTCGTGGCAGCGGCCGTGATGACCGCGGTCACACGTTCTACGGATAATTCCTCCCTCTTTTTTCCCCGGTGCTTCGACCGCAACTATCATGTGGTCATACGTCCCTTTTCTGAGTAGGATACTATGGAACTCATCGCAAAAGAAGGAGACCTGACATTCGACGACCTGAACAGTTATCTGCAGTTTTTCAGTATCATCGTCAACGAAAAGCAGGACGACGGCTACCATATCGAGGTAATCGAATATTTCAAGAATCTCAAGACCCTGATGTTCGACCGCTACGACATCCGTGCCGTAGTGACGGAAAACAAAGAGATTCTCCGCTACACCAAGGAACTCAAATACGCCGTGGAGCTGGGCGACGAGGATACGCCGCATATCATCATCAGTGAACTCTCTGCCGGCAGAATCTACCTGAACAAGGGCGAAATCGAGCTTCTTTTCCCGGTAAACGAGTTCGTCGCCTGACGGTACGGATTCACGATAGCATTATTACGGGAAACCTCCAATAATATTCCGTTTCATCTCGATGAAACGGGGAGTATATCCCTAAGCTGCGGGACGGACAATTAATACTGTTCTTGGAAACACCTTCCCTGAGTATTGTCC
>DALTWN010000234.1 GCA_029987045.1 Methanocorpusculum sp. | reverse complement strand
CGTGGTCATGAAGATATTTCCGTTCTTGAAATAGTACGAGATGTTCTCCGTGCATTTGACCGTCGGGTCCTGTGATTTCAGTGCCGTGAACCGGTTGTCCATCCGTTCAAGAGCGTATGGGAAATATTCCCCGATATGGCCGATGATCATCTGTAAATTCGGATACCGGTCAAAGGTGCCGCCGGAAATGAGTTCGAGCAGCGTCTTCATGGAATCCACACTGAATCCGAACCCGGCGGATGCTATGGCGAGTCCCGACTCAAGGAGGTATTCGTTCGAAGGATAGGCGGGATGAAGATAGATCGGCACGTTGAGTTCTGCACATTTCGCAAGAAGCGGTTCGAACTTTTCATCGGCGAGTGTTTCTCCTCCATAGTTCGAGTGCGTATGCCAGTACTGCAGATCAAGTTCATTGACACAGCGTTCCAGTTCTGCAATGGATTCCTCGACATACGGTGTTGGAAGCGTTATGGTTCCAAGAATTCGTCCGGGATACTTCTTTGCTGCTTCTGCGACAGCATCGTTCATCTGCCGTGCATATTTGACTGCATTTTCTTTGTCTAGTTCTTCGATCCCCTCGCTCGGGGAAACCAAAGCAGTCGTTATTCCGACAGTGTCCATGGTGGCGACACGACCCTCGCCGAGATCCAGAAGTTCCTGTTCAACGTTGCCCGAACCGTTATTAAAGGAGGGGAACGCGGAATAATCCATCGTCATGCCGTCTCTATAATAGAAGGTGTTTCCAATGATGTATGGGCAATCAGTTCTGGTCTGTAGATAATCCATAAATTCCGAAGTATATGCATGATTTTCCAGATCGTATACCCGTGCTGGCTGATATGTCGAATCCTCCGCCGTACATCCGGCTGCAAGGACACAGCAGATGATGACGAGAACTGCTGCACCGATGATGGCGAGTTTCCTGTTGTTCATACTTATAATTTTGAACGAAAGAGGATATATTGTTGTCTTATCGGTTCCACGGAAGCGTGTTCAAAACGGTATGCTGTTCTGGGAAAAAAGTGTGTGGTGTGTCCTGAATCGGCACGGCGTTTTTTCAGTCCAGTTTGAACAGACCGAGTTCGTAGAGGATAATCTTCAGGAATTCCCGGGGAAGACGGTAGCATTCCTCCCGGTGATGTGCGGTCCGTACCGGCTGTCCCAGCAGATGCATGATGTCGGTCAGGGACAGTTCCGCCGCCGTGTTCTGGATCCGTTCAAGGATACCGGTCTTGACTGCCTGGATTTGAGCGTTCGCAGACGAGCAGCAGGATGTAGAATCCGCCATCCCGATGAGTCTGCTGCAGGATGCACGGGTTGCGGAATCGGCATTCGTGGTTACCACGAACCGGTATTCGACGAGATGTTCGGTGACGACCGTGAGTCCGCTTTTGGCAAGCAGGTCCGGTGCCAGGGTCTCGAGACCGATGGACGGCCGGTCGATCCTGCATTCTGCAACCGGCAGATGGGCGATCACGGTCCGAGTTCCGGGCGCGACGATACCGTTGTCTTTCAGGATATCCTGCAGGTATCCTGCATCATCGGAAGGTCCGAGGACAGCCGGGTCGCCTGCCGGTTCCGTCGCAGGGACGATGCTTCCTGCCGGATGGGTTTCGAAGAATGCGGCAAGGAGATTTTCGGTCTTTTCCAGGAAATGCTTCAGGGATGCCAGTTCCAGCTGGAGCAGGTCCTTTGCTTCCGGAAGTGCGTAGTCGTACCGGACGGCGAGCGTCAGGAGTGTTCTGAATTCCTCGATGGTTCCCCGGTACGTGCTTCTGCTGCGGACGAGCGGTGTCGGAATGACCGTCGCGGTGAATCCCTGTTTCTGCAGCCAGTCCCGGCATATGTGTGCATCGGTGCTGGTATAATAGACAAGTTCCTGTGTCATGATACTGAAGTTGTCCGTCTATCGCCACCCCCTTGTCGGGGGTCGGTCAGGGGTGGCAGGGGTCGCACGGGTATCTTTATC
>DALTWN010000037.1 GCA_029987045.1 Methanocorpusculum sp. | reverse complement strand
ATCTGGTCGGCAGATACTGGACCGCGAACCATCTGAAGATCAGAAGGATAGATGAGCTTGGGGTGTGAAATACTACACACAAATTTCCGGAAACCCCCTGCAGAAAATATATCATATTCCAAAATAAACAATAGATTACACAAATGTCTAAAAAAGTCAGACTCGGATTGGAACTTGAAGGTACTGATGCTGAAAAATTCGAGCAATACCTGAACGGACCAAAGACACTCACTCCATTCATGAAAGAATGCGTGGAGGATGTTGTTACCTATTGCTATCCCGTCAAAGAATGAATAATCCACCTCGCAAACTCTCTTTTCAGGATATAGTATTTATTCCATTGAGTAGTGACTTTCCCATTGATTATACCCAATTTGATTGCGGCGATAACGATCTGAATGAGTTTCTCTTATATGATGCACTGGCCGAAAGCCGGGATTATTTTTCGACGACGCAACTTGCTGTCCATATGGGTGAAGTAATCGGTTTTTTCACCTTGGTGACGGATACCATACATCTAAAACAGTCGATACGAGACACCTTGTCGATTGACTATCCCTATGGACGCCAGATTCCGGCAATTAAAATTGCAAGACTTGCACGTTCAAGCAGATATCGCGGTTGCGGAGTAGGCAAACTGTTAATGACAAAAATAATTCACATTGCCTATGAAACTGCATCCAAGGTGGCGTTCCGGATACTATCGGTTGACGCAAAAAATACCGAGGATGCGTTTCGTCTCTATCGCGAATGTGGATTCATCCAGGGTCCGACAAGACCTGAGCATGAAACTGCATTCTATCTGGATGTTGCACCGGTCTTTACTATTCTAAGAGAAGAAAGAACCAAAAATACCGGAAAATACCCATCTGAAGATCAGACGGTCCGATGAGCTCGATATAGGATAATTTCAGGGCAAACTGTTTTGTATCTCCGCTGACTGCAGCGGATGGAACAGCGGAAAATCCAGCGACACGGAGCAAGATGAGATAGTGTGTCCACGAGAGTACCTTGGGAGATTTTCCAATCAGTGATTGGAAAATCTTCGGGTATGCAGAATAAAACGCACAGTAGTTGTAGAGAGTCGAGTCATATATTCGTCTTCATCAATGACCGTGTGCTGAAGCCAAAATAACTTGAGAGCGGCATCTCATGTGTGATGGAGGTTTACGTGATTTCAGTCGCTTTGTAATTGCGCGCGGCGGCCCCTATGTCTTCTTTGAAGTATTGATTTGCTTCATCTCACCATTTTTGGAGGGAAGAAAAAAGTGGTGTGGAATGCAGAATTTCAAGTGAGAACACACAAAAAATCCTGTTTTTCCTGCAAATCCTGTTTTTACCTGTGTGTTTACGTACAGACCTTCGATAATATAGATTAAATAGGATTTACGAGAAACCTTTTATAGATCAGATACATCTGCAATTGGTGGAGATGGTCTCTGATACAGGAGTTTAATCGTGGAATTATCTACTGGAGCATTGATAGGAATTCTCGCTGCATTCATCGTCTATTTCATAGTCATGATTGCGGTCGGTTTTTTCTACATGAATAAAAACAAAACCTCAGACGAGTACATCCTGGGCGGCAGAAAGCTGCACCACTTTGTATCTGCAATGTCTGCGGAAGCATCCGATATGAGCGGATGGCTCCTGCTGGGTCTGCCGGGTGTCGCATATCTTACCGGCCTCTCGTCAGCAGGATGGACCGCAATCGGTCTTGCCATTGGTACTTACCTGAACTGGAAACTCATCGCGAAACGCCTGAGAATCTATACTCACAAGGCACATGATTCGATTACCATTCCGGAATTCTTCAAGAACAGATTCGGTGACAAGAAAGCAGTCACGTCGCTGATCTCCTCGATTTTCATCATCGTCTTCTTCATTGTCTATACCGCAGCACAGTTCGCTGCAGGCGGAAAGCTGTTCAATTCCGTTTTCGGTATCGATTATACCGTGGCACTGCTTGTCGGCGCCGCAATCGTGGTCATCTACACGTTCGTCGGTGGATTCAGGGCAGTCTGCCTTACCGATACCATTCAGGCATGCCTGATGTTCTTTGCACTGCTTCTCGTGCCGATCGTCGCTATTGTCCTCATCAATATGGGAACAGATGCAGGGACACTCACCGCGACCATCAATCCGGACATGTTCAATCCGTTCAAGGATCCGTCGACCGGCGAGTTCGTTTCCGTCTTCGTGATCGTCTCCGGACTTGCCTGGGGATTCGGTTACTTCGGTCAGCCGCATATCCTTCCGCGGTTCATGGCAATCGAGGACCCGAAGGCAATTCCAAAGGCACGCAGAATCGCCATGACCTGGGTTATCATCTCCATGGCAGCTGCAATCTTCATCGGACTGGTCGGTCAGGTGTTCTTCAGTACGCCGCTTGCGGATTCCGAAACCGTCTTCATCGATATGACCGGCGGCGTATTCCCGGCAATTCCGTTCGTTGCCGGTATCATCTACTGTGGTATCCTCGGTGCAATCATGAGTACGGCATCATCCCAGATGCTTGCCGCATCGTCTGCAGTCTCCCGTGATCTGTACAAGAATTTCTTCAGAAAGAAAGCTACCGACAAAGAAGTCCTGCTGATTTCCAAGTTCGCCGTTCTGCTGGTCGCGGCGATCGCATTCACGCTTGCACTCGATCCGAGCAGTTCCGTCTTCGGTATCGTATCCTTCGCATGGGCAGGATTCGGAGCATCCTTCGGTTCCGTCATTCTCGTAGGTCTGTTATGGAAGAGAATGAACTGGCAGGGTGCACTCGCCGGTATCCTTGGTGGTGCGATTACCGCCTGTCTCTGGTTCTTCATTGCAGAAGGCATCTTCGGCAACCCGCTCTATGAAATGGTTCCGGGTGTCATCGTATCGCTGCTGTGTATCTTCATTGTGACCAAACTCACATCTCCACCGCCGCAGGAAGTTACTGAGGTCTTTGACGACTATGCCAAAGAACTCGAAGGCCAGAAACTCTGACGTTTCGGCCGGTTGACAAAACGTTCCGTCGGAATCTGTTCCGTCGGAACCCTGATTTTTTCTGTTCTGTTTTTTTTCACGATTGCGGCATGCACGTCCGAATCATTATGTTGACTGCCGTCCCATACTTGAATACAATCCCGTTTCCAAGGGTGATGTGATAGATTATGAAGATGAACAGACTCGCTTTCGTGTGTATCGCTGCGGTCCTCTGTATCGCGGTTGCCGTATCGGCCGGATGCATCGGCACGCCGCAGAACGCTGACAATTTTGCGACCAGCGTTCCGGTGAGCACTTATCTGTATGTCAACGAAAAATTCTCGACGATTGGTCTGAACATGACCGCAAGCGAATTCGACAGGTCCGGAATACTGCCGGGAGACAGTGTCGACATCGTGTTCTCGAACGGTGTCGTCTGCAATGATGTCCCCTATCTTACCGGTGTCTTCGTCAGGAACGGGCAGCTCATCCTGCTCAACCGGTCTGCGACCATGAACACGCTCGAACTCGTCCGTGTCAATGCCGGAAACGAATGGGATGCTCTTGGCGTCACGCCGAACGAAACCGTAACGGTAACCCTGGCGGAAAAACAGAAGTACGCTCTTGCCCAGAAACTCAACAAACTGAGATACAGCAGGGACCGGACCAAGTTCGCAAGCGACGAGGAGTTCACCAATTTCCGTGCAGTCTCCGGCGGCAATCTGAAACCGGATTACATCTATCGCGGAGCATCTGCGATCGATAATCTCGGCAGACGCGTATCCATAGTCAACAAGCTCCTGGAATCCCACGGCGTACAGACGCTCATCGATATGGCGGATACGGATGCCGCCATCGAAAAGATGCAGGCGAAGGAGGGTCACGACGCTCCCTATTTCGACAGACTCTATCAGGAAGGAGATGTCGTCGCTCTCGGCATGAGCACGGCATTTGCGAGCGATGCGTTCAAGCAGAAGATCGTCCAGGGGTTCCGGGAAATCCTGAACCGTGACGGTCCGTTCTATATCTTCTGTCTGGAAGGCAAGAACCGTACCGGTGTCGCTGCACTCCTGCTCGAAGCACTGGCAGGAGCGACCTACGACGAGATGGTTGCCGATTACATGCAGACGTACACGAACTACTACAAGATCACCAAAGACAAGAATCCGGATATGTACCGCCAGATTGTCGAACTGAAATTCGATGAAGCGGTCAAGGCGTTCTCCAATGGCAGTCCGTCCGCGGATCTGAAGAACGATGCACGGTCATACCTGCTTTCCGGCGGCATGACCGATGAAGAAATCGATGCGCTGATTGCAAAGATCTGCAACTAGACATCTCACCTATTTTTTGCAGAAGAAGTTTGACAGGTCCGCATTCACAGATCGAGACTGTTTTCATCCAGGAGAAAATCGATGATGCCGATGGTCAGAATGCCGTTTTCGTCACGCTTGATCTTGGCATAGTCCTTGGTGATGATTATCCGTTTGAAACTGTCGGAAACATTGACGAGTGATTTCTTTTCCTGGATCTCTTTTTCATCGCCGGAAAGGGTGAATGCCGATTGAATGTAATACCGCTTGCTGCCCATATTTGCCACGAAATCGATTTCAAGATGTTTGCGAACGACGTTTCCGGTACTGTCCCGTTCTGCTTTATCCACGACACCGACATCAACCAAGTATCCCCGAACACGCAGTTCGTTGTAGATGATATTTTCCATGATGTAGTTCTCTTCCTGCTGGCGATAGTTCAGACGGGCATTGCGCAGTCCGATGTCCTCGAAATAATATTTCAGGGGAGATCCGATATATTTCCTGCCACGGATATCATAGCGTTTGACCCCTTTGATCAGGAATGCATCTTCGAGAGCGTCGAGATATTTTTTGATGGTTGTCTGCGAGACGGAAAGATGCAGCTTGCTTTGGAACGTATCCGCAATCCGTTTGGGATTTGTCAATGATCCGACAGAGGAACTGAGGATATCGATGAGATTTTCAAGATCCGTCGTGTTGCGAAGCTTGTTCCGTTCCAGAATATCAATGAAGTACGTTTCCTGGAAAAGTGCATTCAGATACCGGCTTTTCTGCCCTTCGGTATCGAGAGTGCACAGGAACGGCATACCGCCATATTTGAAATAATCATCATAACTGTGGTATGGATCTTTTTTCGAGACACTCATGAATTCTGCAAAGCTTAGCGGAAACAGATGCACCTCATCGCCCCGTCCGCGGAATTCCGTAACGACATCGTGGGAAAGAAATTTCGAGTTGCTTCCGGTGACATAGGTATCGGCATTCGGTATGTGGCTGAGGCTGTTGAGCAGGGATGCGAAGTCTGCGATCAATTGTACTTCGTCAAGGAGAATGTAGTACTGTTCCCGGTCAACAATCCTGCTCTTGATGAAAGCGAGCAGATTCTCGGGATTGCGGTACTGTTTGTTTTCAAGATCCTCGAGATTCAGTGTTATGATATGGTCGGGTCTGGTTCCGGTTCCGATGAGATGCCGGTAGAACAGGGTGAACAGGAGATATGATTTTCCGCATCGTCGAATGCCGGTCACGATCTTGATCAGGGTATTGTGTTTTCGATCGATGAGTTCCTGCAGATAACGGTCACGTTTGATTTCCACGGTTGTCTCCAAATGGATATTTCTGCAACATGTTGCAAAAATATCCATTATAATTACTATGGAATATGCTCTCCAATATGATAAATATTTTGCTTATTTGGCCTTATTTTGGCTGTATTGTCCGTATTTGTGGGTTATTCAATCCGCAAATGCATCCAATCTGCTGATTTTTTGAAATGGATATTTCTGCAACATGTTGCAAAAATATCCATTATGTCTCGGCTACGGTTTTTCAGGGAAGTACTGTCTATCAGAAGAAATCCGATAGGTCCATCTGGGTCTTTTCCTCTTCGCCGAAGGTCGATACGATGTTCATCTCGGTCACCTTGATGCGCTGGTCGGTATAGAGCGACAGGTGATAATGTTCGTCCATGTATTTCGCGATCTCCAGATACTTGGTCACATTTCCCTTGTGCATGGTCGCCTTGAGCGTGCCGCCGCATTTCGGGCATTTGCCGGTGATCGTGCTTCTCCGGTATTTGGCTTTGCATTTCGAACAGGTGAACTGCTGTTTCGAGAATGAACGGAGGTTGCCGATCATATCCGGCATCAGGTGACTGTTGATGATACGTTCGGCAAGATCGTTGGTATCGACCGCCCGGATCTTTTCTGCAAGATCGAGTTCCGCCATGATCTTGTCCGCCGTGTTCTTGAGACGTTTGTCGGTGTAGCGCGTATCGAGCGGACCCTTGGAGATGTCGTCGGTGTCGTGGGTGAACAGGAACCCTTCGAACTGTTCGGGTTTGCCGACACGTTTCTCGATATAATCGACACTGTCCGCGAGTTTCTTCGGTTCCTTGTATTCGAGACAGCCGAGATAGACGTCCAGCGGATACCGCGGCATCACATCGACGTTGAGCGCTTCCTTGTCGACCTCCTTCGGATTGAGGATCGTGGTAAGCACGAGCGGTGCATCCATGGTTCCGCCGCGGGTGCTCGGCAGGAATGCACGCGAGAAGTTCAGCAGGCCGTCGAGCATGAGCATGACACAGTCTTCATCGCCGTCGCAGTTGCGGCGTTTTGCGGCATGATAGAACGGATGGGCATAGCCTGCCTTCGCCCGGGTGAATCCGACCAGACGTGCAAGGACGCCTGCAGAGGTGTGCGGCGCAAGACCCATGATCAGCTGACCGACCAGGTCTTCGGGTTTTTCCACGTTGTAGAACGGGTCCAGACCGTAGAGTTTCACCAGCAGATCGTCGAGATACCGGGCGACACGCACCAGGTATTCGCCGCAGTCGACGGAAACCATGATGTCCTGCGGATGCAGTTCGAGAATCTGTTCCGGATCGGTCAGCTCTTTTCCGTAGGTATCGACGGTGTAGCCGATCGACCGCAGTTTCTCGACCGGAACACCCACTTCCTTCGGCTTGAAATGCGTCAGCGGCAGATCGATCATATCGTATCTGATGGTGCCGTCCCTGAAGACATAGACGTCGTGTTTCGCCCGCAGAATGCCTTTTTCCAGCGGTTCGATGCACCGTTCGCGGGAGATCATGCCGCGGACGCCTTTGACTTCCGGCAGCTCGCGTGCGCCGGACATGCCGGTGCGTTCGAGTGCGGCATCGTACTCGGCCTTCATGCTGAAGATGCTTTCCTTGCTGCAGACGAGATCCGCACCGCAGGCGGGACACTGTGTCATGCCGGGTTCCCCGATCGTGTGGCAGCGGGGACAGCGGAACACCGGATCGGTATGCGTACCGCAGGACGGACACTGGTTCTTGAACGTGACGGTTCCGCAGTTCGGACATCTGCGTTCTCCGGTCTCGACATGCAGCAGACCGGAACTCTGGGCGGTGATGGTTCCTCCTTCCAGTTCCGTCAGGCCGACCGATTTGGATGCGGCTTCGACCGATCTGCGCTGACCCCCGGTTTCACCGACCGGGAACAGGACATGGACCGGCGGTTTCATCTTGCGCGGTGCGGATTTGCCGGGCCGGCCCATACGCCCGCCGATACGCGTTCCCGCCTTCGACCGCATTTTGATGCCGGACAGGCTCTGCGCCATCACAAGCCCGTTCGTGAATGCCGGCAGATGGTCCCAGGTGGGAAGACGTTTGAGCTCGTAGGAAAGACCCAGGCCGGCGATGAGGGAAAGCGGCGTGCGGACGAGGTATTCGTGGTTTTCCACGGTATGCGGAACCAGCAGTTCTTCGAGTACGGATTTCGCATCGGGATTCTCCGGAATGTGCAGCACGCCGTCCGCGACACGTCCGGTGGTCTCCACGATATGCGAGAGTGTCCGTATCTGCTCTTCGGTGCAGTCGTCCCAGAACCAGGTATAGTCCGGATGGAGATACGCACCTTCCGCCACGAACTGCAGGGCTTCCGCCTCGGTTTTCGGATGCCGCGGTCCGCCTTCCTGGATCCACCATTCCTCGCAGTACGACGGCGGCGCAAGGACATGGTTGTTCTCCATGAACTCGCCGAAGGAGATGAGGATCTCGCCGATATCCAGGATGTAGTCGATATCGTTTTCCTTCACGAGAATGTTCGCATCCTCCAGCGTATCGACTCTTCTGACTTCGCCGGAGGTCAGGCGTACCGTCGGACCTTCGATCGTGGTGACCGGAACGACTCCGCATGCCTTTCCCGGCCGTTCGACTTTCATCTGGGTGCCGACCGACAGATAGTCGCCGAGAATATGGAGCGTCGACGGATTGAATCCGCAGGTGGCGAATCCCGTATTGCGTCCGCGGCCGAGACGGAGACGGAACCCGCCTTTGCGCATCGGATAGGAGAACGCGGGTCTGCCGGCAAGCATATCGCGGATATACTTGTCCTTCGGATGGATGCCGGGACTTTCCTCCTCCGTCGTCGCGACCGTCGTTCCCTTGATGATGATATTGAGGAAATCCCAGCCGTCGAGGACCATCCTGTCCTTGTTCAT
>DALTWN010000036.1 GCA_029987045.1 Methanocorpusculum sp. | reverse complement strand
GAAACGCCTCCTCAAAGCAGCAGGCGCAGAGATCGTCCTCGGTCTCGACGACATCATGACCACCTCAATAAACGGCAGCGGATACAATGAACAGTACGGTCTGCTCGGTTCCAACAAGGCGACCGAAGACAAGCTGAAACTGTTCCCGCGTGACAGCCAGAAATTCGTCGACGCCCTGCAGAAGGAACTCAACGGCAAGACAAAGAAGAATATCGAAGTCATGGTCTACGGCGACGGTGCATTCAAGGACCCGATGGGAAAGATCTGGGAACTCGCCGATCCGGTCGTTTCTCCGGCATATACCGCTGGTCTTTCCGGCCAGCCGAACGAACTCAAGATGAAATACCTTGCAGACAACGATTTCGCCGACCTTTCCGGTGACGCACTCAAGTCTGCCATCAAGGATTCAATCAAGGCAAAGAATCCGAACCTGAAAGGCAACATGGCATCCGAAGGAACCACGCCGCGCCGTCTGACCGATCTTATCGGATCGCTGTGCGACCTGACCTCCGGCAGCGGTGACAAGGGAACCCCGATCATCCTGATCCAGGGCTACTTCGACAACTACATCTCCGAGTAAATACTACTCCCTGACAACAAACTCTTTTTTCTCATTTTCTTCTCTTCCGAAACAAACTAACTTATCCATGCAGACACAAATATTCCTGCAATGATTCGCGTGGAACTGCCGGACGGAACCGTGACGACTGCATCTGCAGGAACGGTCGACGATATTCTCCAGCAGCTCGGGCAGAACCCCTATGAGCTGCTTGCCGTCCGCAACGATGAGCTGCTGCTTGCCGAAGATATGGTGGAAGACGGTGCAGAGATTAAGCTCGTATCCATCGTACACGGAGGATGATCCGATATGGCAACCTGTACCATCTGCGGAAAACCTGCCGTGTTCCGGACGGCAGACGGACCGCTCTGCAAGGAACATTTCGCGGAACACTTCGAACAGAACGTCTTTTCGACCATCGAGCGCTACCATATGGTACAGGACGGAGACCGGATCTGTGTCGGATTTTCCGGCGGAAAAGACAGTACGGTCCTTCTGTCGGTACTTGCGAAACTGCCGACGGACATCGAACTGATAGCGGTCACCGTCGACGAAGGGATCGGCGGATACCGCGACGACACCATCGCCGAAGCGAAACGGACCATCGAGCGGCTCGGTGTCGAACACCGTATCATCGCGTTCCGCGATCTCTGCGGAAAGACACTCGACGACCTGCTGCATGCTGATGCGAGCGGGGCCTGTTCCGTCTGCGGAACCCTGCGGCGCCGGGCACTGAACCGGGCGGCACGTGAGATGGATGCGGACAGGATCGCTACCGGCCACTGTCTCGACGACGAGGCGCAGTCGGTCGTGATGAACTATCTGCGGGGCGATTTCACCCGGATCACCGGACAGTTCAACACGAACTCCTCCGACCTGTTCCTTCCCCGCATCAAACCGCTGTGCCGATCGACCGAACGCGAAGTAGTGGCGTACGGTCTTGCCTGCAGACTGCTGAATCCGCTGCCGGAATGCCCGTATACCCGCTATGCGCTCAGGAAGGATGTCAGGACCTGGCTCGGCGAACAGGAACATGCCCGTCCCGGAACGCTGATGAAGATCGCAGACGGTCAGGAGAAACTCAGAGCGCTCCTGCCGAAACACGAAGGGACCGTATCCGAACTGCACCCGTGCGAGATCTGCGGCGAACCGACCGGCAACCGCATCTGTGCGGCATGCAGGAAACTGGAAGAAGTCCTGAACCGCTGAATTTAGGAGAGACACCGAAACTTTCGCAAAGTTCCATATAGATGAAAAACAGAAATATATCTATTATGTCCGATTACGTCAGTATCAAAGAGGAGGTTTTGCAGAAATTGGAAGCAAATATGCCTATGATACAGGAACGGTTCGAAATCGAAAAAATCGGCATTTTCGGTTCTGTATCCCGCGGAACAGACACCCCTGATTCAGATGTGGACGTTATTTACCAATTCAAACCCGGCATCCGTATGTATCATAATCTTCTTGATTTAGGAGACTATCTTGAAGAATTGCTCGGGAGAAAGGTCGATCTGATAGCTATTGAATGGGTAAGTCCATATCTGAAATCCACCATATCTCAAGATGCCATCTATGTAACTTCAGCCAATATTGGAGAAGCATGAATAGAAATCATATCATAATACGCCATATTCTTGATGAAACACTCTTTCTGATTCCTTATACCAAGGAGGTTTCATACCATGATTTTCTCAATAATCTTCCGATGAAAAAAGCAGTTGTCCAGTCTCTGCTCGTAATTGGTGAAGCTGCAAATCAAACAGACAAAGCATTCTGCAAAGAATATCCTGAGATAGATTGGAGAGGAATGGCAGGGTTACGGCATCGACTTATTCATCGATATTTCGAGATAAACTATGCCTTGGTTTGGGAAATAATAGAAAATGACATTCCGGAATTACATCAGAAAATAGAACATCTCTGTGAAATCTGTAACGATATTGACTAATTCTCATTTTCAGCTTTATTCGACTGACTCATACACTTTTATCGCCTCTGATAACCAATACATGAGATACTTATGCACGGCGGAGAAGAGATATTCAAATACAAACAATGCCTTGTCCTGCGTTCCGATCTGAAAATGAGCTGCGGCAAGATGTGCGCCCAGGCAGCCCACGCCTCGATCGGCGCATTCGAGAAGACATCGCTTGCCGACCGCAAGGAATGGATGCGGGAAGGCCAGAAGAAAGTCGCGCTGAAAGCCCCCGATGTCGAGACCATCTACCGGCTCAAGGCTCAGGCGGAACTCATCGGCGTACCCTGTTCGCTCATCATCGATGCAGGCATGACCGAAATCCCCGCAGGGTCGGTCACCGCCCTCGGCATCGGTCCTGCCAAACGCGAGACCATGGATAAGATTACCGCCGATCTCAAACTGCTCTGAATCTATGAAACCATCTGCATACGAAACGGAAACCGCCCTCGGCATCGGCTATTATGGAACATCGCATGATGGTATCGGCGGACGCCTGCGCACCAGTCCGGAAGATTTCCGGGTCGATGAACTGCCGGTCGCATTCACCGGCAGCGGTCCGTATCTCATCTGCCGGCTGACCAAGAGATCCTGGGAACACCAGCATGCCGTGCGTGAACTCGCGAACCGGCTGAAGATCAGCCAGAAACGCATCGGATGGGCAGGAACGAAGGACCGCAACGCCGTGACCTCACAGTATATCTCTCTGTACGAAGTCGCCGAAGATGATGTCAGGAATATCTCCATCAAGGATATGACCATCGAACCGGTGACGCATCACCAGTTCTCGCTTGGTCTCGGCAATCTCGAAGGAAACCGGTTCGTGCTGACGCTGCGTGACTGCGACGCGGAAGGAACAGCTTTACAGGAACAGGTTGATGTCATTTCCGCGGAGATCAGGACCGGCATTCCCAACTATTTCGGTCTGCAGCGGTTCGGCGCCATGAAACCGGTGACGCACCGGATGGGATACCATATCCTCCGGGGCGAATACGAAAAAGCCGTCATGCTCTATGTCGGCGATGCGTTCCCCTACGAATCGGACGAGGTCAAACATGCCCGCCGTGCCTTCGCGGAAACCGGTGATGCGAAGGAAGCCCTGCATGCACTTCCCAACCATCTGACCTACGAACGGATTCTTTTGGATTCGCTGATGAAACAGAAAGAGAATTACGGCGCCGCACTGCAGACTCTGCCGCCGAAACTGCTTTCCATGTTCGTCTCGGCCTACCAGTCCTGGCTGTTCAATCTTGCCGTCTCCGACCGGTGCAGACGCGGTGTCGCACTCAACGAACCAGATATCGGCGAACACCTGGTATTCGCGAACGGCCGTATCGATATCGCGACCGCGAAGAATCTGCCGACCGCACGCCAGCACATGAAACGCGGCAGATGTTTCGTCGTCGGATGGATGCCGGGAAAAACCTATACGCCGAATGCCGGTCCGCTCGAACAGACCATGGTGTCACGTATGGAGGAAGACGGCATCTCATTCGATTCATTCGGGTCCGCCGCCGAGTTCGTCAGGACGAACTTCGACGGATTCCACCGCCGCATCTCGCTGGAAGCGGATGTAGCATCCTCGGTATCCGGCGCCGATGCGACCCTTTCGTTCACCCTGCCGCCGGGACATTACGCAACGACCGTAGCCCGCGAATACATGCAGGCGAATCCGGAACAGATGGTCTGATCCGTTTCAGAGCAGGAACATCATCACGACAAGAATAGCGGACGCACCGATCAGGTCGATGGAACTGGTGACGACTGGCACCCCGAAATTGTCGGGATCGAGACCGATACGGTAGGTGATCGCCGCCGTATAATATCCCAGCAGGTTCATCACGGTAACGACCAGCAGTCCGGCAATCAGGGCAAGCAGGACCATCGGAAGGAGTCCTGGCGTCGAGATTCCCAGTCCCAGTGCCGCGAAATGGGCAATCAGACCCATGAGCGGCAGAAGAATGAGCGCATAGATATAATTTTCAAGGAAATGGCTCCAGACCAGTCTCTGCGGCATTGCCTTCGGATCGAGCAGACCCATGTGCATCTCGGTACCGATACGCGACGTCAGGATGCCGCCGATGGATCCGCAGCCGTTCATGAACGGAGATATCAGGATCAGGACCGCCGCCGCCGCGATGAGCGATTCGAGACCGTTCGTGTACAGGACGCCGGCAACGATTCCCAGGAGGGACAACGGAATCAGCAGGACCAGCCCCTCTTTCAAAATATCCTTCATGAGAACCGTTCCGCGGATGAGCGATATGACTGCCCAGACAATCAGTGCGAGAACCAGAATACCGAGGATCATCATGCCGACGGGAGGAAGCTGCATGACCAGCAGTGCAGTGACCACCAGGCACGGAAGGGTCGCGATATCACCGAATGTCGTGACCGCCGGAGCGCCGACCATATCCAGATCCTTGTTGCGTTTATAGCACAGGAGACTGACACCCACCGCGACCGCAGTCACCACAAGACCTGCCACCAGTCCCGAAACGACCGAGATGACGATCATCTCGAAGAAACCGATGACCTCGGTACCCGTCATCATACAGATGAGTTTGCCGAAGATCGCAAGAACGACCGAGACGATGATCGTCATGATGAGCGACGACCGCAGATTGTCACCCAGTTCGGTATCCCGCGCCAGACTGCTGCTGAAGGTACCGAGGTGCATGGATGAAGACAGGCGCGAGGTAAGAATGCCAGCTATCGCTCCCCGCATATTGATCGACGGTGTCACGAGCACCATCAGCCCAGGAATCAGAAGCAGGACTTCGTTTACCGCTCCCAGATAGATACCGGCAATGAACGACAGGGTGACACTGACAATCAGCGTAACGAACCCTGTGAGAAAATCACTGTGACGGTCCCTGAAGTGTTCGAAGACTATCGCCAATGTCATCCGAAGTCACCTCTTCTTCCGTGCACATAATGCTAATTAGATTGTCTTTTATACCGTATAAAGAAGACGGACCGGCTAAAATGATGATTTTTGGGATGAAAGAGCAAACTCTTCTGCCGACTGCATGCCGGATACCATGCATTCAGAAGAACAGACGAATCCTGGGACAACCAAAATCACCTAAACTGCATGAATTGTAATGTTTTGACCCCTCGAAACTGCATGAATTGTAATGTTTTGACACCTCTAAACTGCATGAAATATAACAGATGTTTCCATTACAATCAGAAAACAGAAAAAAAAATGCGGTCAGTCTTTACCGACAGTGACCCACAGCGGATTGACCGTCCGTCTGCCGGAGGGATACACCACCGAATGTTCGATCGCTGATGCGACGAACGCTTTTGCCTGCTTTACTGCCGACATGACATCCTTTCCCTGTGCAAGATATGCGGCGATGGCAGAGGATAGACAGCATCCTGTTCCGTGGATATCGGAAAACGGCAGACGTCTGCCTGCGATCGTATGGAATCCGTCTCCGTCGATAAGGAAATCCGCTCCTGCAAATGCCGGACTGTGACCGCCTTTGATGAGGACAGCTGCGGCCCCCTGTTCACGGAACCACTGACCTGCTGCTTCGACCGATGCAGTATCGGTGATGCGGATGCCGGACAGATACTCGGTTTCCGGGATGTTCGGGGTCACTACTGCAGCCTTCGAAAGCAGCTTTTCGACAACGGCCGATACCCCCGGTTCATCCAGGAGAATGCCGCCGGACGTCGCGACAATGACCGGATCGACAACCAGGACCGCATCCGCAGGCAGTGCATCCGCTACGGCATGGACCGTCTCTGCGGTATTGAGCATGCCGGTCTTCCATGCAGCCACCGGAAACTCGTCGCAGAGTGTCCTGATCTGTTTGGCGATGAACGCCGAATCGACTTTCGCGGAAGCGGTGACCTGCATGCCGTTCTGTGCCGTCAGTGCCGCAACAACCGTCATGCCCCATACGCCGCAGGCATTCATGGTCTTGATATCGGTCTGCAGACCTGCTCCTCCCGACGAATCGGATCCGGCTATCGAGACGGCATATTTCAGTGTCATGATTGCATGTTTTCCTACTGATACACACCCAGCGGAATCTCCGGCCGTTTCTCGCCGGTATTGCGGCCGTCACGCACCACGTCGAGAGCGGCGGTGAAATCAGCCATCCGAATCAGCGACCGGGTATCGCGAATGGCAGTCATACCTGCTTCGATCGTGAGCGCCATCAGTTCGGCACCATTGAATCCGGCAGTATTTTCATCGGATGCAAGAACGGACAATGCGACATCCTTTGCCAGGTTCATCTTCCTTGTATGCAGCCGGAGAATCGTTTCACGTTCCGCAGCTTCCGGCAGCGGGAACTCGACGATACGGTCGAACCGTCCCGGTCTGAGCAGTGCGGTATCGAGAATATCGATACGGTTCGTTGCAGCGATTATCTTGACATTCCCGCGGGGATTGAATCCGTCGAGTTCCGCAAGGAGCTGCATGAGTGTCCGGCCGACTTCATGATCTCCTGCAGAATAGGTATCCGACGACCGGGCAGCACCTACAGCATCGATTTCATCGATAAAGACAATCGCCGGTGCCTTCGAACGGGCAAGCGTGAAGAGTTCACGGACCAGACGGGCACCTTCGCCGATATATTTCTGGACCAGTTCCGAACCGACGACACGGATGAAGGTGGCATTGGTCGCATGTGCGATGGCTTTCGCAAGCATGGTCTTTCCCGTACCCGGCGGCCCATACATCAGCACACCTTTCGGCGGTTCGACACCCGCTTTCTCGAAGAGTTCCGGCTGTGTCAGCGGCAGTTCGATGGATTCACGCAGAAGCTGCATCTGTTTCTTCAGACCGCCGATATCCTCATATGATACGGACGGTGCTGTATCGATCTCCATCGCATGGACCTGGGCATCGACCCGCGGGGGAAGAATCTCAAGCAGCGTGAACGACTGGGGATGCAGAGCACACTGGGCACCGACACTCAGCTCGTCCCTATCGATGCTGTCCAGCACCTGCGACACGAACGACGGACCGGTGGTACTCCGGATCAGCACCCGTCCTTCGTCCAGCAGCTGTTCTATGGTTCCCACTACCATGGGGGATGCCCTGACCTGTTTGAGTTCCGTCTTGTATTTCTGTGCTTCCCGGCGGTACTGGTCGCGTTCCGATTCGGCAGCCGCAAGATGCAGCCGTGCCTGACGAACGGATTCACGGAGCTCGAAATTCCGCGTCTCCAGTGCTATATTGGTCTTGCGCAGTTCGGCAAGTTCGTTCGCAGGTTTCTGCTCATCGCCGGGAATTGCGGACGATGGGGATACCGTGATGTCGGCCGGATATTTGACATCAGAATCAATTTCTTTATTGTCCGTCATGGCAGTTCTCGTTATGTGGTTATTTGATATCTGGAATAAAAATCCTTTCGAATTACATTTTCGGGCGAAACAAGCATTAAGAGCGTCCGCATTCAATAGAAATACAGCAATATGTCGCTTGCAATCGTGTTTGACAGTGCAGGAACCCTGCTCAAGACCGTACGGACGGTGGTCGATTTCACCACAAAGAGCCTGCTTCCCGACACCGTCGAAACCACCCTGCTGACATTCGAAGATGAAGCACGGATCCTTGTCATGCTCGAACTCAGTTCGGCTCAGCTGCTGGAAGCGGACGGAACGGAACTGCTTTCATCATGGCTTGCGAAGAACAGGATCGGATTCGGCATTTCCTGCGGAAGAAACATCGTCGATGCGGAGACGGTCGGCGGTATCCTCTTTTCAGATCAGACCGCCCGTGTGGCCGATCTTCAGCTCGCCGTTTCCACCTGCAAAAAGGAAGCGACAAAGACCTCGGATGTATTCGCGATGAATGCCGGAGCTATCGTCAATACCCGGTTGTCCGGCATCGAGTTCGGTATCGCCGCTGCCGGCTATCCGTTTCCCGGCGTACGCGAACTCATTGCGGATCTCGAGAACAAAGGAGTCGGCGTCTACATCGCATCAGGCGACCGGACGGAAAAACTCGAA
>DALTWN010000233.1 GCA_029987045.1 Methanocorpusculum sp. | reverse complement strand
CCGGACTGGGCAGGATCCGCACGGTTCCATGACTGGATCGCCGAAGCACGCGACTGGTGTATCTCCCGCCAGCGTTACTGGGGTATTCCGATTCCGGTATGGGTATGTCCGGTCTGTAACAAGTACCACGTCGTCGGTTCGTACGAAGAACTGGAAAAACTGTCCGGACAGAAGATGATCGATCCGCACCGGCCGTATGTCGATGAAATCACCATCCCCTGTGAATGCGGCGGACAGATGAAACGTATTCCGGATATCTTCGATGTCTGGTACGATTCCGGTGTCGCTTCCTGGGCAACCCTCAGATACCCTGAAAAGAAGGAAGATTTCGAGAAGTACTGGCCGGCGGATATGATTCTGGAAGGACAGGACCAGACCCGCGGATGGTTCTATTCCCAGCTTGCCTTATCCACCATGGCATTCGGGAAATCCCCGTACAAATCCGTCGTCATGCACGGATTCGCCCTCGACGGAAACGGAAAGAAGATGAGCAAGAGTCTCGGCAACGTCGTCGCTCCGGAAGATGTCATCGAAAAATACGGTGTCGACGTCATGCGCCAGTACATCCTGTCGGCATCTGCCCCGTGGGACGATCTGCGGTTCTCCTGGGAAGGTATCAAGACCACCATGCGGATGTTCAACGTCCTCTGGAACGTCTACAAATTCCCGTTACCGTACATGGCACTTGACGGGTATAAACCGGCCGAAAAGAACGGTGTCTGGGATGCCGCATCCATCGAATCACGGGTCAAGGAGTTCTGCCGTGAAGACCGCTGGCTGATTTCCCGCATCAACTCTCTTGCAGAGACCGTGACCGCAGAAATGAATGTATGCAACCTGCACCGCGCGACCCGTCCGATCTCCACGTTCGTTCTCGACGAACTCTCAAGATGGTATGTCCAGCTGGTCCGCCCGCGGATGTGGCTCGAAGAGGATTCACCATCAAAACAGCAGGCATACGACACGATGTACTACTGCATGCGCCGCCTGATTACCATCATGGCGCCATTCGCACCGCACGCAGCAGAAAAGATGTACCAGAACCTGCGCTGTGAAAACGATCCGAAATCCGTCCACATGCAGGACTGGTTCGCGGGAGTCGATGCTCTTCGTGATCCGGTACTGGAAGAAGAGATGGAAATCATCCAGGCATTCGACGAGGCTGTTGCAAATGCCCGTCAGAACGGTAAGAGGAAAGGACGCTGGCCGGTTTCCGAGGTCATTGTCGCAACCGAGTCCGATGCCGTCGTGAACGCCATCAATGCCATGAACGATATGGCATGCGACCGTGCAAATGCCCGCAAGGTCACGGCAATCAAGGGAATCTGGGACAAACTCGAATGGACGGCAGTACCCACCATGAAAGCCATCGGAAAACAGTTCGGCCGCAACGGACCGAAAGTCAAGGCATTCATTGAAGAGTCGAACGGCAGTACGCTCAAGCAACAGCTCGCCGCAGACGGAAAGATTGCATTCACCGAGGGCGACTTCTCCTGCGAACTTACCGAAGAACACATGACGTTCACCGAAAGGATGCCGGAAAACATCTTCTCCTCACCGATGGACGAGGCAGAAGTCTACGTCGATGTCACGCTCACCGAAGAACTGGAAGCCGATGGATACGCACGGGAAGTCATCCGCAGAATCCAGGAGATGCGTAAACAGGCAGGTCTTGCCGTCGATGCACGCATCAATGCGACGGTTACCATCGCCGACGACCGGGTCAAGAGTCTGGTCGATCTCAAACATGATATCATCGCAAACGAAGTCCGTGCAGTCTCTCTGACCATCGCTGCAGGAAATACCGGAACCGACGGTGATACCGCATGGGATATCGACGGTCTGTCCGTGTTCATCCGTATCAGTGAACAGAAATAATTCCTCTTTCTTTTTTCCCAATCCAATCGATAATCATATGGTATCCACGCACTAATGTAGATACTATCTATGTGTGCGCAATTTAATGTCCTGTTATCC
>DALTWN010000035.1 GCA_029987045.1 Methanocorpusculum sp. | reverse complement strand
ACAAGGCGAATCTGGCCGTTGACACCTTTAACCTGATGCCAGTTAATACTTCCAGTTTTTCCCATATTGAACTCCTTTATTTCTTGGTTGCGCTCTCACTTAAATATTATCTTTCTTCTGGGGGTGCTCAGAGGAGCTTCTCCAGCTCGTTATTCAGTACTTCCGAGACGATTTTACCGTCGATTCTGCCGCGGACTTCCTTCATAACTACGCCCATAACCGGTCCTAATGCGGCTTTTCCACGTTCTTTGATGAAATCCGCACGGTCGGTGACGATGGCTTTCACGAGGATTCCAAGCTCTTCACGGGAGAATGCCGGTGCAACCTTGGCGATTGCATCCTTTACCGACATACCTTTCGCGCAGGCGGTCAGGATTTCCAGCACCGCCTCTTTTGCGGCACTGCCGCCTTCAACGGCTTTCATGACCGCAATGATGCTGTCGTCGGAAAGCTTGGATGCATCCTGGCCGGCACGAGAAAGTTCCTTCAGGGAAGCAAGAATCGTGCGTGCGGCGAACATCGGTTTGATGCCTTCTGCGACTGCACGTTCGAACAGCGGCAGTTTTTCAGAGTAGACGATCTGATGAGCCAGGGCTTCATCCATGCCGTATTCTGCCATGAACCGTACGGTCTTGTCGGTCAGGAGTTCCGGTTTCACGATCTCGTCGAAGTGTTTTGCGGTGACCGGAACCGGCAGTACATCGGTTTCCGGATACATACGTGCTGCACCCGGAAGCGGACGCATGTATGCGGTAGATCCGCCTTCCAGCATCTTACGGGTTTCTTCCGGAACTCCTTCGAATGCCATTTCGGCACGGCGAAGAATCATCTTCATGGCGCACCGGCATTTCTTTTCGGTATCCGCAACGATGATGACTGCATCGAACGGTCCTGCTCCGACTTCTTTTCTGAGTTTTTCGACTTCTTCCGCGGTTACGCCGTATGCCGGCAGTTCATCGGTATGGAACAGGCCGCCGACTCCGCATTTCTTGGCGTAGTCGGACATTTCGGAACCGAGACGTCTGCCCGGCTGGATTTCCGTACCGACGAGTCCGTTGAAACCGCGAAGGACGGTTCCGAGGATGCATTTTGCACGTTTCAGGACATTGGACTGCGTGCCTTCGAATGTCTTGGTGACATCGAAGACCATGCCGGGAACCGATGCTTTGCGTGCAAGCAGTTCGTCGCGGATTGCAAGAAGCGACAGCTGACGCTGAACTTCGCGTTCGACGACTTCGGCAATCAGGTCGAGTTCCTGGACACCTTTGATTTCGACACGTGCACCGTTCGCAATGGAAACGTTGACATCCTGTCTGATGGTTCCAAGGCCGCGTTTTACTTTTCCGGTCGACCGCAGGATCATACCGATGTACTGTGCGACATCATGGACTTCCTGCGGGGTCTTCATGCACGGTGCCGTGGTGATCTCGATCAGCGGGATTCCCAGACGGTCAACGGAGAAGATGGTGTCTTCCACACGCTGGCATGCCTCTTCCTCGACCGCTACCGTTTCGATACGGCAGGTGTTCGCGATCTTGCCGTTCAGTGCGACGAGAGCGGTACGCTGGAATCCGCTGGTGGCGGATCCGTCCACGATCATCTTGCGCATGGTGTGGATTTCCGGTAGCGGGGTCATGGCAAACATCTTTGCGATGGTCAGCACGATATCGAGCGCTTCGCGGTTCAGCGGTGCCGGCGGTTCTTCATCGATTTCGACCAACCCGGTCGTGTCGTAGGTATAGTAGGAGAACAGACGGTGCTGCATCGCTTCTTCTGCTGCCGCACGGTCGACGTCTCCCGTCTCGGATGCGGCAGTGCGCAGATAGCGCTGGACGACGCCGTAGTGTTCATCGGTGTTGCGGATGACGGTGGGCGAATGGCAGAACAGCTTTTCCTTGGTATTGAGTTGCTGGTGGATTTCGATACCTGCTTTCAGTCCTAATGCTTCGTAGTTCATTTAGCAGTCCCCCCTGATATCGCAGTCAAGTTCTCCTTTGAGATTCGTCTGCATGAGTTTTCTGATTTCTGCAGGATCGGATGCGTTTCCAAGAACCCACATGAGTTTGACGAGCGCAACTTCCGGAAGCATGCTGCCTGCTTCGATGATACCGGCATCAAGCAGATATCTTCCGGTTTCATAGACACGGTCACAGACGGATCCTGCCTGACACTGCGAGGTCATGACCACGGTCGTGCCGGCATCCGTCAGCTGTTTGATTCTGTCGATACAGTTGGTACCGACATGGCCGAGACCGGTTCCTGCAATGACAAGACCCTTGTATCCTTTGAATGCATCGAATACCTTCGGGTTCATGCCCGGATAATAGGTCAGAAGACCGCAGTTGGATTCCAGTGCATCGTGCAGAGCCAGTTTGGTGGTGTCGCGCAGAACCGCATCTTCTGCCGGAACGACATTTCCGTCCGGATATGAAACCATTCCGACCGGTTCGCGTCCGATACTCTGGAAAGCATCTCTGCGTGAGGTGTGGTTCTTTCGGACACGGGTTGCCCGGTGGAGTGCGCATGCGGTATCGTTCGAGGTCGCATGCATACAGACCATGACTTCTCCCAGATTGGAGATCGCGGCTTTTGCAGAACAGATTGCATTTACCGCATTGTCGCTGGACGGTCTGTCTGCACTGCGCTGTGCACCGACGAAGATGACCGGTACCGGCGTGTCCAGCATGAATGAAACGGCTGCCGCACTGTAGAGCATGGTGTCGGTACCGTGGGTAATGATGATACCCTTTGCACCGTTTTCGATCTCGTATTTTATGGTCCGTGCGAGAATCTGCCATTTTCCCGGGTCCATGTTTTCGGACAGGATATTGAACGGCTGGACGGTATGATAGTTCGCGATAGCCGCAAGTTCCGGAATGCTTCTGATGATATCTTCGGCGGTGAACTTGGAAGAGACAGCACCGGTCCGGTAATCGACGGTACTTGCAATTGTTCCTCCAGTCGATATGATTGAAAGAAGCGGCAGTTTATCGTTCTGTTCCAGCGGTTTTGCCGCATGTTTTTCCTGGGCGGTTTTATCTTTGCGGGCCGTACAGCAGGTTTCCGGTACACAGATGTTGTATCCGCTCTTCAGCTTTACAATCGCATTCTTGCCGGATTGGTTGATATACATACCCTCCATCTCGAGTCCGGCGAACGAGACGGTTATCGGGTCAAGATTTTTGAATGTCATTTCAGTTCCTCTATTGCTTTCTTCATTTTTTCGTCTGCATCGCTGAGTTCATCGGACAGCATGTCGCTCGTGACTTCGTCCTGAACCAGACGGACATCGGCTTCCTGCAACGCTTTTTTGACCAGACGCGGATTCGGGGATCCGGTTGTTTTCTTTGCTTTGACGATTTCTTTCGGGTTTTGGACTCTGTCGATGAATTCCTGGGTCAGGCCTGCCTTTGCCAAGGAAATTCCGGCGAATTCGAGACCGATGGCGTCGATGGTCGCAAGATCGAACGATCCGAGTTTGACTGCTCTGCCGACGATATTGTGGGCGGTTCTGAACGGCAGATTGTATTCACGGACGAATGCATCGGCAAGTTCGGTGGCCCCGGTGTTTCCTGCCTTTGCACTCTTCTTCATTGCAGATTCGTCGAATTCCGCGGTTTCGATGATGCGGGCAAGGATAGGTACTGCGGCTGCGGTTTCACGCAACGCTCTCCACAGATGCGGGTTCAGGTCCTGCAGATCGCGGTTGTAGCTCATCGGCAGTCCTTTGACCAGGGTAAGCGCCGCGGCAAGTTCTCCCGAAAGCAGTGCGGATTTCGCCCGCATGATTTCTAGGGTATCCGGATTTTTCTTCTGCGGCATGATGCTCGAGGTTGAGCAGAATGCATCGTTCATCGTAACGAAACGGACGAGAGCTGAAGACCAGAGAATAAGCTCTTCCGCCATACGGCTGATATTGGTCATGAGGATTGCACAGTCGGAGATGATCTCGATGATGAAATCACGGTTTGCCACTCCGTCCATGCTGTTTTCCATCGGTCCGGCGAATCCGAGATACGTGGATGTCAGGTCGCGGTCGAGCGGGAATCCGGTGCCGGCGAATGCGGCGGATCCGAGCGGAGACCGGTTGATACGTGCATATGCATCGAACATGCGGTCGGCATCGCGGGCGAACAGGTTCTCGTACGAAAGGAAATAATGTGCCAGTGTCGTCGGCTGTGCATGCTGCAGATGGGTGAATCCCGGCATGACGGTTTCAAGATGTTCTTCTGCACGGTTCAGCAGGACCTGACGAAGATCGAAGATACCGGACAGTATCTGGAGGACATATTCACGTGTCCGCATCCGCAGACAGGTAGCGACTTCGTCGTTTCTGCTTCGTCCAAGATGCATCCTGCCTCCCGCGTCGGCTCCAGCATCGTGAATCAGCTGTGCTTCTATTCCTGCGTGGATATCTTCATGCGCCGGATCGAATGCGTCCTTGGGCAGACCGGTTTCAAGATATTTGAGCAGAGCGGTAAGCAGTTTCTTTGCGGATGCGGTATCTATCAGGTTCTGTGCATGGAGCATGAGGATATGCGCCATGTCCACCCGGATATCGCAGGTGGCGATTTCATGGTCGGCGTCCATGGATGAGAGGAATGCTTCTACCTCAGCAGAGCGGTCTTCATCCAGCCGTCCTTTTCGAATCTGGTCTTTTGCCATATAGCTCTGTTGTACTTATTTGGTCTGTCAGATGATATTGCTATTGGATGGGAAGGGGTAAAACCCTGACCATAACCCTCATAATCGGCAAAAGCAGATAGAGTATATCAAAAGGAACAGACTCCCATGAACCATGAAATTACCTTGTCAGTTGTCCGTAGCTGGAACACGGCGGAGATTGTCGATCTCTATCGTGCCGGCGGATGGTGGGATATCGGGTATGATCCGACCCAGATTCCTCGGCTTCTTGACGGCAGTTTTATTGCAATCGTCGCCATGGACGAACATCAGAATGCTGTCGGATTCGGACGGTTCATCAGCGACGGTGCAGCGGACGGGTATCTGCAGGACATTGTCGTGTTTCCGGAATATCGCGGTCAGGGTATTGGAAGCAGGATTGTGGCAGCGTTGAAGAAACTGGCAATCCTGTCTGGACATACCTGGATCGGTCTGGTTGCTGCACCGGGAAAAGAAGAGTTCTATCGCCGGGCAGGATTTTCCACAATGGAAAACTATACCCCCATGCTCAAAGAAGAGTGAATTTTTCATGGCAATTCATGCAGCCGATTTTGTACAGATTTCTTTTGCAAACAAAGGAATTTTGGATGCCTATCTGGCGACATATCCCCGCGGTCATTCGGAATGTTCGCCGGTTACGATGCTTTCCTGGGTGCATTATTGTCCCTGTTATTTTACCGAGTATCGGAATCATCTGATTGTTGATATCGTTACGGACGGGGTGCACGTCCTGCATGCGCCGATTGGCCCGCTTGATCCTGCGGTCTGTGAAGACGAGTATGCATATGCGAAATCGATTGGAGCAGATATTGTCATCTACGATGAAGAGTCTCATGCGCTGTTCCGGTCGCTGCATCCCGAAGCTACGATCGAAGAGGTGCGGGGATATTTCGAGTACTGCTGGTACACGGAAACGCTTGCTGAACTGAAGGGAAAACCGTTCGTTGGCATTCGCGGCCAGATCAATCAGTTCCTGAAAACCTATTCCTATACGGTCGAACCGCTTACGGCGGAAAACAGGGAAGAGGTCCGTGCCATGATCCATCAGTGGGGTGCGGAAAAGAAGACTTACGATGCATCGATGATGCACGACGAGCTTCTTGCCGTCGATATCTCTCTCGACCATTATGACGAGCTGCATCTGGAAGGCATTCTGATCCGGGTCGGCGGCGAAATCGGTGCCGTCGCCATCTGGGAACAGAATCCGGGCGATGTGGTGATGGTCCATTATGAGAAAGGATTGCAGAAATATCCGGGAATTTACAAGATAATCAATCTGGAAACCGCGAAATTCCTCAAAAATCGTTATAAAATCATCAATCGGGAAAGTGATGTGGACGATCCCGGACTGCGTGAGGCGAAACTGCGGTATCATCCGGATCTGTTCATCAAGGCCTATCTGCTCAGGACCTCAGCTTAAATATCCGCCAAGACGCATATATAAGCTGGATGAAACTGCTGTATGAACTATCCGGAGAGAATCAGGACCTGGCAGCTGCAGAGCTGGCCTGTGTTGCACGCATAACCGAACGTGCGAACGGGATTGCTGTTGCCGAGACCGATGTTCCGGAAGAAAGTACACGGCTTGCTGAAACGCACACTGTCTCCGAACTCCTGGGCGTGTGCAATGGAACTGCAGACGATCTGCGCAATCTTCTGCAGTCGTTATCCCTCGAAGCGGATAAACCATACTGCTGTCGAGCCCGAAAGATTCATCCAGCCGTTGAACCGGAATCAATGACTGCAGTCGAACGGATGATGGGTTCTCTCATCAAGGGAACCGTATCGCTGAAACATCCGGAAATTGTGTACCGTGCAGTCTTTACCGGCGGCTTATGCTGGTTCGGACGTGTCCTTTATGAAATAGACCGCGGAAGCTACGCTGCCCGCAATCCGAACAGCAGGGCATATTTCCATCCGGGAGTAATGATGCCTCTGTTTGCACGTGCGATTGTCAATCTGACGCGTGTGAAGAAAGGAGAGACACTCCTTGACCCGTTCTGCGGAACGGGAGGGATTCTTCTGGAAACGGAACTCCTTGGCGTAAAGGGGGTGGGAAGCGATTTCGATTCCCAGATGCTTGCAGGAAGCAGACTCAATGTTCCTGCAGCGAACCTGATCCGCGCCGATGCAACGCGTATGCCCTATCAAGATGCATCATTCCACGCCGTCGCATGCGACTTTCCCTATGGTCAGTCCACTGCTGTCGGCGCTGAAACATTCAGTGCTCTCTATTCTGGAGCACTTCGTGAAATCCGTCGGGTCCTGAAAAAAGGTGGGCGCGCTGTTGTGGTGACTCATCAGGACATCAGACCGTTCGCGGTCGCCGCCGGATTCACAGTGGAAGGATTTTATGAACAGTACATCCATAAAAGTCTGACACGCAGAATACTCGTCCTCAATAATGGATAATCCAAAACATAAGAAACCGAAACATACGCATAAACCGCATGCTTTCCAGGGGCAGCGGCCGACACCGAAACCAGAAGAGAAGAAACCGGAAGTAAAGGCAGAAGAGACCATGCTTTCCTGGATAACGAAACAGTTTTCCGGATATATGCCTACACGTTCCACTGCGGTACGTGCTCTTCGTCATTTGCGGGTGCAGGACCGCAAGAACCTCTTCTCCGAAGACATCATGCTGATGCGGACCTCGGAAGGATACTGGTTTGAGTATCTTATCTACGAAGAACTGATAAAGATTGCAGAAGATACGGACACCATCAAGAAGATCGTCAAGAAAGGCGCAGATTCCCGGAGCAGGAAAGTCAGGAACCAGCTGGGAATAAACGGCATCTATTCTGCGGAGAAAGGGGATATCCGTGTGCGGGGAAACGGCCAGGATCTGGCGGAAGTCGATCAGCTGCTGTTCGATAGACACGGTCATGTCGTCTTTTGTGAAATCGTTACGACTCCTGCAGATTTGAAGGATCTCGAAGAGGAGATCATCTATAAGAAAAAACTCTTCGGCTATCTTTTCGCCCAGGATCATGTGGGATTCATTCTGTTCTCTTCGGTCGATATCCGCAATACGCAGACCGTAAGACGTCTTGTTGCAGATCCGGACAATGCCTATATCTGCACCTCGGACTGCGAATCCATGAAACGCTGTCTGAAGGGAATCCGTCTGATGAATCTGCCGACGGAAATGGCGGCATCGCCGAAACTGGTGAGTGCGGAAACCCTTCATACTGTCCAGTTTGATTACAAGAAACTCCATGATGAAGCATTGTCGCAGCTCTATTTCGCGGAAGAACACCGGCTTACGGCAAACCAGTTCTTTGACAATCCTGCGGTATCTCCGCTGGTCAAAAAGGTGATCTGCGGCGGACTCTATCCTTCAGCAATCAAGTCGCTTGTTGCCCATCATGGTCTGCGTATCAAGTCCCAGGAACTGACTGCAGAGATGATTATGACTGACTATTCGAAGGTCGTTCTTGCGGTCGATTTCCCGGAGATTGATCCGGTGGTATATCTGAAACCACGCAAGAAACGTGAGTATCTGAAACTGGTTCCGTCGAGTCAGGGAGGGTTCAAGTATGAACGTCCGACTCCTCCGCGTGTCGGATTCTATCTCTGGCTGGAAACTATAAAACCGGTCCTGGGTGCGGAACGTGTGGAAACCGTTCTGCGGTATTGTGCGGATGAGATAACCGCGTTTCCGAAAGTAGGAAAACCGGAACGTCTGCCGGACAAACCGGAACAGGCAGCCAAACCGGCGGCAAAACCCAAAACGGGGCATCGCCAGAAGAAGCGCAGACGGCCGCAGAAGAAGAACTGACGGTACCCTGATCGGAGCAGGTGTTCCGGGGTCTCCCTGATTTTCTCTTCAGGGAACGCTGTTTTTAAAAAATAGGTTATCGTTTGAGAACGCCGGCTTCCGTCAGCATTTCCGGCAGATACTCTTTGGTTACGAAGTCGAGACCGTGGC
>DALTWN010000232.1 GCA_029987045.1 Methanocorpusculum sp. | reverse complement strand
GTATTGCTGCCTCAGTTCGTCCGTTCAGAACAGAAGCACCTGAATGGTCCAACACAAACGCGAAGGATGTCGAGGCAAAAGTCGTCGAGCTCCGCAGAACCGGTTTATCCAGTGCAGCAATTGGTCTTGTTCTCCGTGACAAACACGGTGTTCCGGATGTAAAACTTGCAACCGGCAAGAAGATCAACAAGATCATTATCGAGAACAACATGGCAGATGAGATCCCAGAAGACCTCAGAAACCTGATGCACAAAGCACTCGGTATGAGAAAACACTTAGTCGAGAACAACCACGACCTTCACAACAAACGCCAGCTCCAGTTAACTGAAGCAAAGATCAGAAGACTCGTGAAATACTACACCGGCAGCGGAAAGCTCCCGGCAGGCTGGGCATACTCCCCGGAGACTGCAGAGATTCTTCTCTCCAGATAACCTCATCACTTACCATAATCAACGCACATGTCACTTACCGATGCCGCTACGAAAATTGCAGACCGCCTGCGCACCATGGAATATGCGGAAATCTATTCGCATCATGATGCAGACGGCATTGCAGCAGCGGCCATCCTTGCTATCGCGCTTACCCGGGCCGATATCGCATTCAGACTGCGGTTCCTGCCGCATCTGACCCGCAAAGATATCGAGCGGCCGGAAATCTCGATCGCATGCGACATGGGAGCGGCGCTTCCGGACATTCCGGAATCTGTGATTATTATCGATCATCACGTGCCCTATGCCAAAAATACACTGCACATAAATCCACGTCTGGACGGACTGGACGGAGAAGCGGAGTTATCCGCGGCAGGATGCGCATACCTGGTTGCCGTTGCCCTGAACCGTGACAACCGAGACCTTGCAGGTCTTGTCATGGCAGGAATCATCGGCGACAACCAGGAAGTCGTCGGCATGAACCAGACCATCATCGGCGAAGCAATCGGCAACAATCTGATCACGCCGGGAAAAGGTATTCTGTTACCCGGAAGAACCACCCGCGAACAGATTGAAATCGCATCGCTTCCCTATCTGCCTGGGTTGTCCGGCAACACGGAACTTGCAGAAAAGATTCAGATCATGTGTCAGAACATGACCTCGGACGAAGCATACGCGGGAATCCTCATTTCCGAACTCATCGCCCGTTCTTCTGCAACGTTCGAATCCCTGCTCCGGGTCTATGGAGATTCATGGAAACTGCAGCGGGAAACCCTGCAGGATTCCTGTGCTCTTGCCGCCGTCCTGGACGCATGCGGCAAATCCGGTCGGGCAGACCTCGGATTCGCCATCGCGGCAGGAGACGCCACCAGGATCGATGAAGCCTGGGACGTCACCGCCGCATTCAGGAAACACATCATCGAGAACGCCGGATCGGCAAAGGAACTCGCACCCCGTGTCTATGAGGTGCCCGACTATACCGCCGCATCCGATGTCGCCGATATCTTTGCCGCGGCCGAAAACAAACCGGTCGTCGTCGTCGCAAAGGGACCGGAATATCTCAAGGTTTCCTGCCGTGCACCGCGTGGCTATGACGTCAATTTCGAACAGTTCCTGAAGACATCCGCTGAAACATTCGGCGGAACAGGAGGAGGGCATATGACCCGTGCCGGCGGAGAACTTCCGCTCGCATGCTACGATGCGTTCCTCAAGAGCATTCCGGAGTTCGCATGAAGATTACCGGCGTCATAACCTCAAAGACCGATGCAGCGGACAAGATAGCTGAAGCATTATCCCCCGATAATGCCGGATACATGCAGTGCAGCGCAGAAGGGAACACGGTAAAAGCAGAAGTCGAAGGCACATCGCCCCGTACCGTGCTTGCAACCGTAGATGATTATCTGATGAATTTATCTGTCGCATGGCAGGTCCACGAATCTGCCAGCAGAAAAACAACAAACAAATAAAGGTGAAACACACATGGCAAGAAAGAAAGCAAGCGGCGGACGCAAGCTCGAGGGATGGAAAGCAAAGTCCTGGTTCAAGGTCTACGCACCAGAATTCCTCGGCA
>DALTWN010000231.1 GCA_029987045.1 Methanocorpusculum sp. | reverse complement strand
GCCAGGTATGGTGGCATTTGGTGCAGCGGAAGAATCTGACTTCGGATTCATCGGCGCTTCTGAGCTGTCTGAGCCACCATTCGGCGATATTGTGTCCGCAGTTCGGGCAGGTGATCTGGGTGGTCGGTTTGGTTCCGAGGTTCTCGTCGCCGTCGACGATCAGGATATCGTTCGCCTGCATATAGGATACTTTTTTCATCTCATCTTTTGCATCTTGGGAAAGTTCCTGGACATAGTCGCATTTGGAACAGACGAGTTTGCCGTCTCTTGCCTTCAGCAGCTTTCCGCACTTCGGACAGAACATCATATGATAAATGTTTGTATGCGGACGGTATATATACCTACCCCTTTTCCCATGGAATGGGCGAATACTCTTATACTTTCGCCGCCCATGTATGACTAATATATGGCAGCACTGTTGGAAACCGTATTCATGACCATCGCCCTGGTCATGTTCATCCTGTTCTTCTTCCCTACGAAACTGAGGAAATACTTCGGTATCGCCGCATGGATCGCACTCGTCGCCGGACTGTTCATGATGCTGCCGGAACTCCTCGCGGAAGGAAACTTCGTCTATCCCGCCCTGCTCATCTTCTCGCTGCTCCTGCTCTATATCGCGATAAAACGCCTGTTGAAGGACGATCCGGCCATGAAGGATTTCACCGTGATGGGCGGCGTGTTCTGTATCCTCTATGTGCCGTTCCTCCTGTTCAAACCGCTCGCCGACTGGCTGATCGGGATCGTCGTCGCCGGAATCCGCATGGCATTCGACGCCATCGGATTCGAGTATTATACGGTCGATCCCGCCCATCCGCTGAGCGACCATTTCTTCAACTATTTCTTCTCGGTCGATCCGCAGGCGACTGGTGTCGAGTTCTTCTACAACGGACAGATGGAATGGGTCCAGCAGGCGGTCGGATACAGTGACATGATCGTCCTCGGCTGTACCGGCATCACCGCCATCGCGCTTCTCGTGGCCGTCGTCGCCGTCACGAACACCACTATCATCCGCAAGATCCTGCTCGGTATCCTGGTCACCGCGGTCATCTTCATCGTCAACGTGTTCCGCAACGTCTTCGTCATCGCGGCATACTTCGGTCAGTGGTTCCCGTGGTGCGAGGACTGGCTCGTGAGCATGACCGGAACCTACATTCCCGGCTACGCCAGTTTCTTCTGGTCGCACAACGTCATGTGCGAATGCGGGGCGTTCCTGGTCATCATTCTTCTCGCCGTGCTGCTGTTCAAGCTTGCGCCCGATCTGCTCGGCAGAGTGAAGGCCATCGTCGTGATGTTCGTCACCGATATCCGCGACCTGGTCCGCGGCAGACGGAACCGGACATGACCGGCGAATCCTGTCCGTTCTGTTCCTGCGACCGTATCCTGTTCGAGAACGCGTTCGCGTATGTGCGGGAAGATGCATATCCGGTCTCGCCCGGCCATCTTCTTATCATTTCGAAACGGCATGTCAGCGACTGGTTCTCGCTTTCGGCGGAAGAACAGCGGGCGATGATCGAACTGCTGGACCGGGCGAAAACGTATCTGGATTCCCGCTATCATCCGGACGGCTACAATGCGGGCGTCAACTGCGGAGAAGCCGCAGGCCAGACCGTCTTCCACGTTCACCTGCACCTGATTCCCCGCTATGCGGGAGACTGTCCGGAACCCCGCGGCGGTATCCGCGGTGCGATCCGGAGCAGACAGTCGTATCCGTAGGTCAGATCTTCTTTTCTCTTTTTTCCGGTCGGTGTCGTTCCGTTCTTTCCCGGGATATGGAAGATACTGGCCGTTTCTCTTCGGATAGATTGACAAAAGGTTGCATATGCATGCAGATAAATCCCAGTTTTCTTCGTGGCGGAATCCTGTATGGGGGTTCCAGGATGTTTTGTCCGTGACAAAAGGTGTCACTTGTGTGTTTGCGATATGTGTCTTCTGATTTATGATGAATTTGGGGTTGTTTTTCTTATTTGGGGCAGAATTTGGGGATTTTGTCGCGATGTTGACAT
>DALTWN010000034.1 GCA_029987045.1 Methanocorpusculum sp. | reverse complement strand
TGGTCGATGCGTTCCTTGTTGTACATGACAACGACATGGGATTTCAGAACGCCCTGTTCGAACAGTTCGGTCTGTGCTGCCGGACGTTGTCCTGCGAAGAGGATCAGTGCATCGGAGATGGTGCCGCCGAGGGGGACATCGACTTTGTGTTCCGCACCGAAGAGGTCACGATATTTTGCGAATGAACGAATGATAATCTCTGTCATGGTTTCGAAATTATTTCTGGACGATTTCAACCAGGGTGATGGTGAAGACCAGTGTCTTTCCGGCAAGTTCCATGTTGCCGTCGATCTGGACGATCTCTTCGTCGATCTTGGTGATGACGACAGGGACCTGTGCGCCGTCGCCAAGGGTGATCATGAGTTTATCTCCGACGTTTGCGGTGAAATCCGCCGGGAATTCTTTTCGCGGGATATCGGCGATGAAATCATCTGATCGTGGTCCGTATGCCTTTTCCGGCGGGATGGTGACGGTCTTCGTTTCGTTGAGTTCCATGCCGAGAACGGCTTCATCGAATCCCTTGACGACCATGCCGGACCCGATCCTGAATTCCAGCGGGTCTCTGCCTTCGGATGAATCGAACTGTGTTCCGTCAGTCAGTTTTCCGGTATAGTGTACCCGGACGGTATCTCCTTTTTTTGCGGGCATTGTATGTTCCTCGGATTATTTGATTTCAAGAAGTTTCACGGTGAAGGTCAGTGTCTCGCCGGCAAGATGATGATTGATGGCGAGTACCATCGTGTCGTTGTCACGGTCGATGGAGAGTACTTCTCCGGTAAGCTGGCCATAGTTCAAGGGCAGTTTGTCCCCGACAGCGACGGTCTTGCCAAGTGCCGTTTCTGCATCAGACAGTGTCATGGTCTGCGTATTGTCTTTGGAGTAGACACCGTATCCGTCTTCTGGCTTGACGGTTATGGTCTTGGTTTCTCCGACCTTCATGCCGAGGACACCGTCGTTGAAGCCGGTAACCGTTTCTCCGGCACCAAGCGTGAATGATAACGGTTTTCCGTCGAAATTCGACTGGAGCTCGGTACCGTTCACGGTAAGGGTGTAGTAGACGGAAACGGCATCCCCCGTTTTCGCAGCGTTGTCCGATCCGACGCATCCCGCGACGGCAAGCGTTCCTGCGAGCAGAAGAACCGCAGCAATCATGAATATTTTTTGCATTTTCATACCTAATTCTTCGTCGGATAATGTGATAAGGTTTTCAGGTGCTTATTCCATGGACACCCGGCCATAAAACCTATATTTCCATAGAACGAACATTTTAGGCATGTTAGTTTACATTGATGGTAAATTTGTACCCGAAGAGGAAGCAACCGTCTCGGTCTTCGACCACGGTTTCCTCTACGGCGATGGTGTGTTCGAAGGTATCCGTGCCTACAACGGCCGTGTCTTCAGACTCCAGGAACATGTGGACCGCCTGTTCGATTCCGCAAAGGCAATCGACCTGAATCCGGGAATCACCAAGGACGAGATGTCGGAAATCATCAAGGAAACCCTGCGTAAGAACGATCTGAAATTCGCCTATATCAGACCGATCATCTCCCGCGGAAAGGGAACCATGGGTCTTGACCCGACCAAGTGCCCGAAACCGACCATTGTCTGTGCGGCGGCACCGACCGGAGCCATGTACGGTGACCTCTATGACACTGGTATCACTGCAGTAACCGTCTGTGTCAGACGCAACACGCCGGATACGCTCCCGCCGAACGTAAAGTCCCTGAACTATCTGAACAACATTCTCGGCAAGATCGAAGCGAACTACAAGGGCGGCGACGAAGCAATCTTCCTCGACCGTACCGGAAAGCTTGCAGAAGGATCCGGCGACAATATCTATCTGGTGAAGAACGGCGTCATCTACACCCCGCCGACCATCAACAACCTGAAGGGAATCACCCGTCTGGTCATCCTTGAACTCGCGGCAAAACTCGGTATCAAGGTTGAAATCTGCGAACTCGGTCTCTTCGATCTCTACACTGCAGATGAAGTCATCGTCTCGGGAACCATGGCAGAACTCTGTCCGATCGTCAAGGTCGACGGCAGAGCAGTCGGTACCGGAAAGCCGGGAGATGTCTGCAAAAAGATTCTGAAGGCATTCCAGGAAGAAACGAAGAACACCGGTGCAGAATACTGACCGCACCGGCAAAAAAATTACTATTTTTTGAATTTTCTGCTGTTTCAGATTGCAAGCGTATAGGTCGTTTCGTTCTTCCATGCAGGAAGATAGACGATTGCCGTATCTTTGATGGAAAACGTATAGTCGAGGTCCTGCAGGATTCCGGGCAGTTCGGTCTCGTAGCGCAGGAAGAGGAACTCGGCGGCCGCTTTGGCAACGGGTTCGTCCATGGTCATGGTGATACGTGCCGCATTTCTGAAATCTGTCTGTGCGGTCAGACCGGGCTGGGAGATGGTCAGATCCATGTTCCACATACGCGATACTTCTTCCGGAATGGCTTCGGTCGCACAGACATAGAAGATGCGTTCTCCGCGCAGCTTGTGTTTTCCGGACACCGCACGGCGGATACCGCCACCGCTCATGTCTTCGTTCCTGACATCCAGGGTGGCATGGACCGTCCAGAACGGGATGTAGGTAAGAGTACCTTTTCCTTCTGCAGCCGGGGCGATGATGGTATAGGTTATCTGCTCGGTATCCTTGGTCTTTCGATTGAAGAACTGGATGCTGCCGCATGCAGGACACTGCAGCATCAGGTCACGTTCCTTGCCTTTGATGGGCGATCCGCATTTCGGGCATTTGAGTGGTTTTAATAGCATCTTGATTCTCCTTCAGTTGTAATGGTCGAACATGCCGGAAGCAACGGCTTCCGCGTCCGCTGTCCGTTTTCCGTCTTTGATTGCTCTTCCTTTCAGGTCGCCGGTAATGACTTCTCCGCCGTCTCTGAACTGTTTCCAGCAGAAGATGAGCAGAAGGATTGCGACAATGATGCAGCCGATGCCGCCATACAGATATACATCGGTTTGAAGGAACCGTGAAATCAGGAAGATGCCGACGCCCGCGAGTGCTCCGGAAATGGCACTGCATGCGGCAAACCAGCTCTGTCTGCCGGCATTGCCCGGGGCACGTCCGGAAACGACTTTGCCGGTGATTCCGTCGACCGTCGCCAGGTAGTTGCGGCCCTTGTATTCATACCGGAGGATATAGAACGGATAATAGACCAGGGTGAATCCGCGGGGAATACAGAATCCTTTCGTGAACGTCGTCGCTTTCATTCTCCGTGCGCCGTCGGCGATCGCCTGGCTGATGATGCCGTTATACGCGTTCTGGTATCCGTCTGCTTTTGAAACGGTCACCGCGAAGACCGGGACATCAACGGTTTCTGCGGCGACTGCTTTTGCCTGTGCGGGAACTTTGATGGTCCGGATTCCGAGATCTCCTGCATCGCATGCGATGTGTGAATGGATGTATTCACGGTTGATGAGCGCTTCATGCGGTTCTCTGTGCGTACCATCCTTGTCATGATGTTCCGTATATCCGCAGACACAGGCTTTACCGCGTCCGATGAGACGCCAGAACGGCAGGTATGCGGACGATACTTCCGAAATGACCGCGGTCGTCGCCAGATCCTTTGCCTTTCCACCTTTCCCCATCCATTCCTTGACCGAAGCGATTGCCGCATCGCGGGTCTTTTCTGCTTTATAGATGACTTTGCCGATTCCTTCTTCGGCGTCAAGGGAGAAGTACGATCCGCAGTACTGACAGCAGACGAGCGCTTCTCCCTCCTCGAGGGTGATCTGACCGCCGCAGGACGGACAGGTAAGGCCGATGAGCAGTTTCTCTCCGGTCATTTTGCCACCGCCTTCTTATCTTTTGCGACTGCATGCCCGAGAATCTTGCCGGCGAACAGTCCGCCGATACAGATCAGGAAGAAGATCGGTGAAACGAAACAGCCGAGCAGTGCGCCGACGAATCCGATCAGGGTAGCCAGCCCCATGACCCCGACAAACGAGGCGGAACTGCGGTTCGGACTGACGCCGGTGAAGATATCTCCCGATGATCCGTCGATGACCAGACTGAAGGTCTGGCCTTTGTAGGTATATTCCACTTCGTAGATAGGGAAGTAGATCAGTGACTGGGAAATGGCGGTGCCTGCAAGGGATTCCATACAGGAATCGATGGGGACATCGGGTTCAAGAATCGGCGCATCAAGTGTTCCTCCGGTATAGGGGGTCAGGTCTCCCGGAGGAATCCTGAGGAGATGCATGCCGGGAAGCAGGGTGCTTCGTGCCGGATATACCGCCATGGTATCTTTTCCGTCAACCGAACGTTTGAAGGAGAATACCGGGAAATATTCTTTTTTGAACTGGGTGATCTTGACCGTCAGTTCAAGATCCTTTGCCCGATCGGGTCCTGCCGTCCACCGTTTGAAGACTCCATTCGCCTGTTTTTCATCAAGCGAGAAGGGAATCTGATAGAAGAAGATCGCTCCTCTCCGGTCGATATAGGTAGGTGTCTGACAGTTCGGGCAGGTAACAATATGTGTACCTGAATTTACCTCAAGCGGAGCTCCGCATCTGGGACAGGTGAACTGTGGCATATCTAAAGTATTAGTTCATGGATTGCATAAAAGCTTTCTTAAAAGAAAGGGTGATGAGAAAAAAGAAGGTCAGATGACTGCCTTCACTGCGGCAATGAGATTGTCGTATGCGAGCAGGAGAGCAGCACTTTCCTCATCGATCATCGTGAGGATTTCCAGATCGGTCTTACCGGCGAACTTCGTCTCTTTGGTCGGCAGATCCATTTTTCCGGACCGGTATGCGGCGGCCATGACCTTGTTGCGGACACCTTTGAGTTTGCGCCGGTTTTCTTTCAGCAGTTTTTTCAGGGATTTGTAGTCCGGGATGACCGTCTCTCCCTGTGCCGCATCACAGACCAGCGTACGTGCAGCAAGCGTGCACGCAGATTCCTGCGAATCTACGTTCTTCCCGAGATAATCCTGCAGGAATGCCGCATGGCGTGCCCGAAGTTCATCGGTCCGGGTATAGAGTTCCAGACTGCCGTTATTCATCCAACGTGGCCCGGATTGCGGCACGGACTGCATCTTCCGAGGTGATTCCCGGATTCCATCCGAATGATTTCAGTTTGTCGACAGCAAGCCGCATCTTCGGAACATCGCCGACCCATCCGCGGTCTCCACCGGTGAACTTGAAAGCGACGTCCGGCAGTTTCATTTCGTCTGCGACCAGTTCGGCGATTCTCTTTACCGAGACCCAGTCTTCGGATCCGATGTTGAAGAAGTTGAAGGTCTCATGGGAGATCGTCGGAGCGAATACCATGGCTTTGACGCATTCTTCGACAGACAGATAGGATTTCGACTGGCTGCCGTCTCCGAGGATTTCCAGTTCCTTCGGGTTTGCCCGCAGTTTCTGTACGAAATCGTAGATGACACCGTGGGTGCTGCGTTTGCCGATGATGTTGGCGAACCGGTAGACCCAGGCATGCCAGTTGTAGGTCGCGGCATAGGAGGAGATCATCGCTTCGCAGGCAAGTTTGGATGCGCCGTAGATGGAGATCGGAATCATCGGCGAATAGGTTTCCGGTGTCGGAATCACGGAAGCTTCTCCGTATACCGTGGACGTCGAGGTGAATACGATTTCCTTGACATCGTGCTTCTTCATGGCTTCAAGGACACGGACGGTTGCGGTGACATTGTTCTCGAAGACTTCAAGGGATTTGCGTGCGGATCCGCGTACATCCGGATCGGCTGCGATATGGTAGACACGGTCTGCTCCGGCGAAACTGTCCTGCCATCCGTCGTCAAGAAGATCCTTCTGGATCAGCGTGATCTTTGCTTTTACGCCGGACAGATTCTCGATTCTTCCAGCGACCATCGAATCGATGACGACTACTTCGTGCTTCTGCGATACTAACAGGTCAACAAGATTGGATCCGATGAAACCGGCTCCGCCGGTAACCATACACTTCATAATTTATGCACCTCGTACTGCTTTGTCGATTGCCTTTGCTGCTTTCTTCGCGGTTCCCATGGATAAGATGACGGTTGCCGCCCCGGTTGCCGCATCGCCGCCGGCATAGACATTCTTCATGGATGTCTTGCCGTTTTCATCGACGGCGATACTGCCGTTCCTGTTCAGTTTCAGATCCGGCAGCATTCTCAGGAGCAGCGGGTTCGGGCCCTGGCCGATGGCGATGACGACGACATCTGCAGTAACCGTGAAGTTGCTTCCCTCGATCGGGCTGAACGAACTTCTGCCGTCTGCACCTTTGTCACCTATCTTCATCTTGATTGCTTCGACTCCACATACCGCATTGTTCTCGCCAAGGAATCTGACCGGGTTGGTTTCGGTCATGAAGACAACGCCTTCTTCCTTCGCATGGCGGATCTCGTCGCGACGTGCGGGCATATCCGCCTCGCTTCTGCGGTACATGAGGGTTACGTTCGCTCCGGTTCTGCGTGCGACACGTGCTGCGTCCATGGCGACATTTCCTCCGCCGACGACCACCACATTCAGACCGAGTTTGACCGGGGTATCCTGTTTCGGGAACCGGTCGGCACCCATGAGGTTGATTCTCGTAAGATATTCGTTCGCGGAATAGATTCCCGGAAGGTTTTCACCTTCAAGGCCCATGAAGAACGGAAGTCCCGCACCGGTTCCGAGGAATACCGCATCATAGGACAGCAGTTCCGGTATGGAAACGGACCGGCCGGCGATATGGTTCGTCTTGATTTCGCATCCGAGTTTTTCGACGGTGTTGATTTCATCCTGTACGATATTCTTCGGCAGACGGAATGCAGGAATGCCGTACATCAGGACACCGCCTGCTTCATGCAGGGATTCGAAGATGGTGACTGCATGCCCCATCCGTGCAAGTTCCGCAGCTGCAGTAAGACCTGCAGGTCCGGATCCCACGACTGCGATCTTCTTTCCGGTTGCCGGTGCACAGGCCGGCACATCGCGTACGGTTTCCGCATCCGCAACGAAACGTTCCAGGTGTCCGATGGATATCGGGTTTCCTTTCTTTGCAAGGATACAGGCGCCCTGGCACTGTGTTTCCTGCGGGCAGACTCTGCCGCAGATTGCCGGGAGCATATTGTCTTCCTTTATGATGCGTGCGGCATCCTTGAAGTATCCGGCAGCGATTTCCTTGATGAATGCCGGAATATTGATACCTACCGGACATCCTGCGATACATACGGGTTTCTTGCACTGGAGACAGCGTTTTGCTTCTGCAATCGCTTCGTCGGCGGTGAATCCCATGTCGACTTCCTGGAAGTCGTGAATACGGGTTGCTGCGTCACGATCCATGGTTTCAGTTCACCTTCCTGCATCTGCATTCATGGTGTTCGGCATGATAGTCAATCGAGGCTTTCTCTTCGGGCATATACATTCTCTGACGGGTCATCAGGTCATTCCAGTCGACCTTGTGCGCATCGAATTCCGGACCGTCGACACAGGCGAATTTCATCTTGCCGTCGACGATGACACGGCAGCTTCCGCACATGCCGGTTCCATCGACCATGACCGGGTTGAGCGAGACATAGGTCTTGATCCCGTACGGGCGGGTGACTTCGGAGGTCACTTTCATCATCATTCCCGGACCGATGATCCAGACTTTATCTATTTTTCTTCCGGAATCACACAGTTCCTTTAACGGACCGGAAGCAAATCCTTTGATACCATAGCTGCCGTCATCGGTGGTGACAAAGAGTTCGTCGCATATCTTACGCATATCATCTTCGAAGATCAGCAGATCCTTGGTACGTGCACCGATGATACCGATTACATGGTTTCCTGCCTTCTTTGCAGCTTCTGCAAGAATCGGGGTGCATGCGACACCGACACCGCCGCCGACGACGACAATGGTCTCATTGCCGTTTGCGATATCGCTCGGACAGCCGAGCGGACCGGCAACATCGCGGAGGACATCTCCTTCCTTGAGGGTCGCAAGCAGTTTGGTGGTGGTTCCTATTGCCATGAATGCGATTCTGATATTGTCATTGTCGACACCGGAAATGGTGAGCGGAACCCGTTCGCCGGCACCATCCGGGTGGATGATACAGAACTGGCCGGCCTGTGCATGCCGGGCGACCTGCGGGGCGTGGATCCACATCTCGAAAACGGCTTCCGACAATGCGTGAGCCTTGACTATGGTATATTCTTCCATGGATGAAGAATTATATTGGGTTTTCCATCCCTTAATAATGACGTTACTACAGATTTTCGCTATTTCTCGTAAGATATGGAAAAAAGAAGATGGGTATGCAGATTATTTGAGTTTCCACCCGCATGATTTACAATAGTTATCGGCAGGTCCGCATTCCCTACCGCACTGTGGGCAGAAGTTCACTCCTTCTTCCGTGGCATCTTCCGAGTCTTTGGAATCCGGTTCAATTGGCGTTAATCTATTCATTTCGGCGGATTTGTGATTATTATTGTATTTGCGCATATTTGTCATGACTGTAGCTGTAATTCCAGCTGTAATAACACTTACCGGCAATGAAATGATGATGACACTGACAAATGACCCCAGCATGGTCAGTACTTTTCCTATGGCAGATACTGGGTGGATATCTCCGTATCCAACGGTGGTACAGGTGATGACTGACCAATATAGTGCATTGAGGAATGATTCATTGAATGTCTGAGGTTCCACAAAGAGCATGATTGCCGCTGCGAATATGATGAATAAGAGGACAAATATGCTCGCAGAGATGAATGGGACCTTCAGTTTGCGTATAATCGC
>DALTWN010000230.1 GCA_029987045.1 Methanocorpusculum sp. | reverse complement strand
CCGCAGGCACGGTGACCGCAGTCGAAGTTTTCCAGTTTTCTGTCGACCATGGTTACAGCACCTCCTTGCGTAATCCATAGAACATGTCGCCTTTTCCTGCTTCACAGAGGTTGACGACTTCCTTGATGTCGGAGATCTTGACATCACGGCCGCCGAGACCGATGATGTAATCGAGAATCGGCGTGGTCATACCATAGCATGCATCCTTGACTTCGAGCGCGACTGCGCCTTTCGCACCAAGACTGATGTTCTTATCGAGGACCGCAACACGTTTCGCATGGGAAAGTGCGTTGCGGATCTCTTCCGACGGGAACGGTCTGAACATTCTGATACCAAGCAGACCGACCTTCTTTCCTGCCGCACGCATCTCATCGATGGCATCCTTGATCGTACCGCAGATGGAACCCATGGCGACGATGACGGTTTCTGCATCGTCGAGCTGGTATTTGGTAACCAGTTCGGTGTAGTCGCGGCCGAAGACCTTCTTGAACTCTGCCGCATGTTTCTTGAATGCCGCTGCGGACCGTTTGACGGCTTCATCATGCTCGTATCTGAATTCAAGATAGTATTCCGGTGTCGCATACATACCGAACGAGATCGGGTCCTTGCAGTCGAGTCTCTGATACGGGGTGAACGGACCAAGGAACTTGTCCACTTTGTCCTGTTCCGGAATATCGACCGGTTCATAGACATGGGAGAGAATGAATCCGTCGAAACAGACGAAGGCCGGCAGAAGGATATCGTGATCTTCACAGACCTTGTAAGCAAGGATATGCATATCGAGTGCTTCCTGGTTGTCTTCAGCATAGAGCTGGATCCAGCCGGAATCACGCATCATGATAGAATCCTGCTGATCGTTCCAGATGGAAAGCGGAGCAGAGATCGCACGGTTTGCAATACCCATGACAATCGGCAGACGCATACCTGCTGCATTGAATACGACTTCACCCATCAGAGCAAGACCCTGCGAGGTGGTTGCCGAATAGACACGGCTTCCTGCAGCCGATGCACCGACACAGGCGGATAATGCGGAGAACTCGGATTCCACACAGATATATTCCGCATCCAGTCTGCCATCGGCAATGATAGATGCAAGATCTTCAACGATATGGGTCTGCGGGGTGATCGGATAGGCTGAAATAACCTGCGGACGGCAGAGTCTGACCGTTTCGGCGACTGCCATCGAACCTTCCATAATATTCATTGTCATTTATTTTTCCTCCCGGAGCATCGAGATCGCCTTTGCCTTGTCAGGACACTCTTCGGCACAGAGACCGCATCCCTTGCAGAAATCAAGGTCGATCTTGTAGGTCTTGTCGTCATTTACGGTGATACATCCTTCCGGACAGATCAGCTGACAGGTCCCGCATTTGGTACATTTCGCTGCATCCATGACCGGATAGAAGACACGCCATGATCCGGTCTTGTTGTTCCGGCTTTTACCCGGACGAGCCGTACATCCAATTCCAAGCGGCATCAGTACTTCCCCTCCTTGATCATTTCATATGCACACTTTGCGGCGGCAAAGTTGGTGGCTGCGAGTTTGCCCGGGAACCGCTCTTCGATCGCGCCTTTCAGTGCTTCGAGCGTGATTTCACCGGATGCGGCGGCGAATGCCCCCATAAGGGTCGTATTGGTAATCGGCAGACCAATCTCCTTGATGGCAATCGCCGTTGCATCGATGACGATGACCTTGACACCCTTCGGCACATCGTACTCAGCCTTCTTTTCGGTATTGATCAGGACAAGTCCGCCCTCTTTCATACCGGCAAACACATTCACATCACGAATCAGCGTGCTGTCCTGCACAATGACATAATCCGGTTCGTAGACCTGGCTTCTCAGCCGGATCTTCTGGTCACTGAACCTGACGAATGCCTGTACCGGTGCACCGCGGCGTTCAACACCAAACGCCGGAAATGCCTGGGAATAGACGCCTGCGGTAAATGCAGCGGTTGCAATCAATTCTGCAGCCGTTACAGAACCCTGACCTCCTCTTCCGTGGATACGAAGTTCTCTCATAA